>QMXA01000133.1 GCA_003661905.1 Thermoprotei archaeon
ATATTCTGCTGAGTATTGTAGATTGGTTACGACAATAATGCCTAGAAGAGTAGCTGTTCTATTTAGTGGTGGAAAAGATTCAACATATTCACTACACTGGGCCGCACTTCAGGGCATGGATATTTCGTGTCTAATTACTATTAGTCCTAGAGCTAAGAATTCTTGGATGTTTCATAGACCAGGTCTAGAGATTTCAAAACTACAAGCTCAAGCACTTAGAATTCCTCAGATTTTTGTAGAGAGTTCAGGTATTAAGGAGGAAGAGCTTAAAGATCTTAAAAAAGCTTTAGAAGAAGCAATTAGAACTTATGGAATTGAAGCTGTCGTTGCTGGAGCTCTACTAAGCGATTACCAGAGAATGAGAGTAGTTCTAATAGCTGAAGAACTTGGATTAAAGGCATATACACCGCTTTGGAGAATAAATCAAGAAAAATACATGAGAGATCTCGTTAGAAGTGGCTTTAAAGTAATGATTGTTTCAGTATCAGCTTTCGGAGTTCCTAAAGCATTAGTCGGTAAGGTGCTTGATGAAAAACTTGTTGAGTTCATAATCAATAAAGCCAAGATCTATAAATTTAATCCCGCTTTTGAAGGTGGTGAAGCGGAAACCCTTGTCTTAGATGCACCATTATTTAGAGAGAGACTAGTTGTGAAGGGCGAAGTAGTGGAGTTGAGCGAATTTGAGGCAGAATTCATAGTAGAGAACGCATGGCTAGAGCCTAAGTACTGAATCTCTTAAAGTTTGATCCCTCCTTATTTAGGATGTACTTTATAAATTTCAATTGCTATTCTTTCCAATCTGAGTATGTATCTCTTTTTGAATCCTATAAATATACCCCCTACCTTACCCCCAATGTATACCCAAGTCTTTTCACCATACGATATGAAATGTGATGCTAAAAGCTGGGATCTCACCTCTATTTCTACTCCCTTAATTAATCTTGATAAATTAATTAGGAAACCCGATCCTGTCCCTACTAAAGGAAAGTAACCTGTTGTACGTGGTGGATAGAGCTTGCTTAACTCCTCATGCTCTAGATCTAGATGCGTTACTCTAGCTCGTAAATAACCCTTAACATGTATGTAGGTATCTGCAGGTATTTCCTCTATACCTGTGGGAAGAATTAAATAGACCTTGGCATCATCTATTCTAAGTTTTCCAAATCCTGGACCGGTCATAGAGTGATCCTTCCTTACTCTATTATAGCCAGAATGCTTATTAATGATAGACCTCGCAGTGTAAAAGGAATGCGGTGATTAAGTGTCAAGCAATCTAGGAAATATAAGCCTACAAGGCTCATTGAAATTCTCAAGAGTTGTTCTCAAGGTAATTGAAGAAATTGCTAAGGATCTCTCAGATGGTACTTACATAATAGATAAATCTATTAAACGTGCTAAGGAATGTGATGAGGGTGTATATGTATCAAGAGGTAGACCTATAAAACATCTAGCAATACTTAATAAAATGCTCCTAATAAAAAATGGCAATGTAATTAATATAGTGATGCTTAAGGTTATAGAGACGAATATGTACACGGTTATAAATGATCTACAAGCAGTAATTGAAATTGGAGAAGTAATCGATGATTGTGATCATGGCTCATATACCAGAAATACTTAGTTATTGTTCAAATAACTAACTTCTCCGGCTCGATTCTTCTCTCAGATAAGCTAAGATCTTTAGCTCTGATTTTAATACCTCCATAGAGTTCAGCATATTCCTCGCCTATGTATGTAGCAGCTACTATTCTTCCAAGAGCATCTGCTTTCATAATTCCACTACCACTAGTACCTCCTACAACTATGAGATTTGCTTCTTCATGTACTATTGGAACTCCATCTACTACATTAATATCGTAATGACCTGCCCAAGCATTAATAGGTCTTATATCTATGAATTGTGGTATGTATTTAGTAAGAACTGGATATATGCCATAGATATAGAACTCTTCTTCAGGTTGTGGATCTTCTTCTAATGTATATGCTCTTCCAAGTTTATCTGCATAACCAACCCAGAAGGCATTTTCACTAGGTTCAGGCCTTATGTAAATACCTCTGGGTAGTATTGTAACTGGCAATATCTCCTCCTTATTGAATTTTGGGCTTCTTAGAAGTTTCAGAAGAGACTTGTTCTCAGCTCTAAGGACAAATATTTGTCTCTTCTTAGGTCTAATGGGAACTCCAATTCCTATAGGATTTAGAAGGGATTCACACCAAGCTCCCACAGCAACTACTATTTTCCTCTTGGCTCTAAATGTTCCTCTATTAGTTCTAATTCCAGAAACTTTGATTTCTTGCCAAGGAAATGGTTCTTCAGGTATGCCTATAGGCTTAGTAGGTTCTAGTATGAAACCTTTTACTTCTGTTCTGTACATAATATCTACGTCTAATTGTTTCAACTCTGTTTCATAGAATTTAACAATGTTTTCTATCTTCAATATTCCTGCTCGAGGTATGAATAGTCCTACATCTATGTTCTTTAGATTCATAAGCCTAGCTTCTTCATCTTTTAAAACATGTGTTCTAAAACCAACATCCTCTAAATCTTCAGGTAAGTATGTTTTATACTCAATACCTTCCCTACTCATTTTCTTGAGTATGGGAACTAAGGATTCAAATTCAGAATGACTCATTAGGAATAGATATCCTATCCACTTGATCCCAAGATCTATTCCTTGATTTTTCTGTAAATCCCAGTAGAAATCTATAGTACTACGAGCAAGTAATATATTTGCTCTTGAATAGAAGAATTCTCTAAAAGCTGCAGCACTTTTTGATGTATCACCAAACCCAGGCCCTTCAAACTTATCGACAATAAGTATAGTGTCATTAGGAGCTTTCATCTTTATGTGGTATGCTGTAGCAAGACCTAAAATTCCAGCACCCACAATTATACAATCATAAGTTTTCAATCTTCTCACCCACTCCCATAAACATTCTCTAATAACAATTAAATCGAGATATATCTATACTGCCCCAATCTATAAAGATTTGAGCTTGTTAACTTATTACCACAGGACTATGAGAGATCCTTTCGGGCGTTCTCTGTGATAGCTGTGATTGATAAGAAATGTGTTGAGATATGTGATGAGATAATAGACTGTGGTAATTGTGAAAACGATCTTTGCTTTGACGTATGTGACGAACTTGAAGATGTATGTCTTCGTATATGCAAAGATATAGCTGAGAGTACCTAAATTACACTATGTGTCTGAGGAGTGTTGTGATTTTATAGATAATAGAGAGGAATTACGTCGTAGACATGGTGAGGTCTTAGTAGCTAAGATAACTAAGCATTTTCTTGATCGTTTTCTTACAAGGAAAGCTCGTGATTACAGAAAACTAGATCTAATGACTATCAGAAGTACAATATTGAACATACTTAGAGATGGAAAGTACTATGCAACTACAACTTCAATAATAGTATTCCATCCAACATATACTATAGTAGCTTGTTTCGATAGAGAGCATTTAGTACTCAAAACTGTAATGAGGACAAAAGAGTTGAATGAAAAGTTAAGGAAGCTAATTGATAAAGGTAGAAAAGTACTATGGAGAGATGTAATAATTCTCATGCCCCAAAGAATCCTTCAAAAGTAAAGAACATGTAAGTTAATTATTACTTAAGCTAATTCTTAATATGTGAATGCTATGACGCTCAGAGAAAATGATCATATCAATGAAGAGATGCTTAAAGAGATAGAAGAATATGAACGTAAATACTTAAGACCCAGTCATAGAAAGCCTAAAAGAGCTTTCCCAAGTAATGAAGACATAGTTGAAGCAATTAGGAACATTACAGGGGGGATTCTTACTAGGTGGAACGCTGAACAACTTTTCGAAGCTGTTAAGAAGTATTTGGAAGATAGAGGTTTCGATACTTCAAGAGTTACTGAAGGTCGTGTATGGAGATTAGCTACTAATATGGTTAAGAAAGGTATGTTAAAAGTCATTGATTAAGTTAAGATTCATCGTGAATTCCTTCGATAAGACCATATGCTATAATTCTTTTCCTACGACATTTCTCCATCAAATACTCAAATGCTACTTCAGGAAATAGGGCATACGTTATGTAATCTTCTTCTTTCTCAACACAGTAATCTGGAATTCTTTTACGAGCTTCATCAAGTGTTATGGTCTTTTCTAATTTTACTCCACTCTCCATAGATTTGACTCTCTCAATTAATTCTTGTTTTATGGATGCTGGTGGCTTTCCATACCTACCTAGTATATAATCTCTTACCTCTTTAATCAATACTTTGTATCGACCTGAAATCACATTAATTACTGCTTGTGTGCCCACGATTTGAGATAGTGGAGTTACTAGAGGTGGCCATCCCAGATCTTCCCTAACTCTTACTACTTCTTCTAATACAATAGGTAACTTATTTTCTGCTTTGAGTTCTCTAAGTTGTGCTTGAAGATTACTTAGCATTCCTCCAGGTATTTGATGCTTAAGTACTCTTACATCTACAGGTGGATTTC
>QMXA01000134.1 GCA_003661905.1 Thermoprotei archaeon
CTTAAACCAACATTAAGCAGTCACTTCCCTGAATCTAGACTAAGCATAATACCGTTTCTTGAGTACATAGATTTCCCATTCTTTGAGGTATGGTATGACGACTTGAAGTATCCGGAAAGAAGTGTTGCTGCTTTATTCCGAACAATATATGCTGCAGGTAAACACTTCGCAGTTATGACATGTCCAACTCCATCATTCTCAAATTACTTCCAATCCGATAATCCATATCCTGAGGAGCAAGTACTAGCGACAGCTGAGCTTATAGCCACTGGTGGGTGGCCGCAGCTTACGATAGGCCATAATATAACTTACATACAATTCATACAGCAGCATCCCGAGTTGCTACCTAAACAACAGGATGGAGAAGTGGCACTAATTTATTCACTTCCATCAGCCCAAAACTATAGGATGAGATATTCCCGTTATGACTACTGGAATGATTGGTGGGGATATAGACCATTCGAATCCATTTTTTACCTTCTATCAGACATGAACAATGTCACATTCGATATTGTGATATTTGGTGATAAAGAATTTTACCCTTACACGCCTACACTTGAAGAATTATCTAAATATAAGGCGTTAATTCTACCCAATGCAACATGCCTAACCGATGAGCAGGTAGATCTGCTACTAAACTATGTAAGTCAAGGAGGAGTACTTGTAGGTGTGGGTAAAATTGGTATATGCGACGAAAATGGATTCAATGTTATCACTAAGAGAGCTGAATTCATAAGTTACTTTAACGCTACAGGCGACTATAACAGTCCCGACAGTATAAGGATATATGATTATGGAAGCGGGAAAATAGTTTCGCTTAGTTCAAACATAATTGGTGCATATGGGTACATAGATAACCATCGGAAGCTAATGAAAAAAGGTTATATCTGGCATTCTCCTTACTACAGTGAAGAAGAAAAAGAGAGTATATGGTGGTATAAATATTACTACACTATTGGGAAATGGATTGATTGGTTTGTTAATGCGCTTGAACAAGCTGGTGTTAAAACAGAAATTTCAACAGACTTCAATCCATTGGTAATGAATATTCGCTATTGGGATCCAGACAATAATGCCACGCTCTTTCATTTCATAAACTACCTCTATGACAATAGGGAAACTGATACAGCTGTAGATCAAGTAAATGCAAACTTTACCTTCGCTTTAAGACCTGAGCTTCAAGATAAGCCTCTTAGGATCACATACTATACTCCTGATAAATATCCTGAGGGCCTAACGCTGAATTATAGGGTTGAGCCTGATGGAAGAGTTAGAGTTACAATACCCCTCCTCCACATATGGGGTATTCTGAAAGTTGAGGAGGAGAAACCTCAGCCCTCCACCTATCAAATTGAAGAATCCATGGAATGGACGGGAAGCCACATCTTAGATGGAGATATTATAGTATCCTCTAATCTAACTCTGAGAAACGCTGTTATCAAGATACTTTCGATCTCCGGGTCTCCGGTGAAAATTGAGGTCTTAAATGGAGGTTCACTAAACATTTTGAATGCTGTGATCGAGCCTTATGATGAGGAGAGCCGATACTACATTGTGGTGCATGAGGGTGGTTCCTTAAGAATAGAGAACTCCACGATTAGGGGAGCTGGCCTTTGGGGTCCATTAAACTACGGAGGCATTTGGATTGAATCCGAAGACACAGTTGTCTTGAACTCCAGATTTGAAAACTGCTATCAATATGGGTTATTCCTAATGGAGGCAAACTACACCTACATAAGAAACTGTACCTTTACCGGATGTACTGAGGGCTTGATGGCCTATTGGACTAGGTTCGTTAAGGTTGTAAACTGCACTTTCACTGGAAACTCAATAGGCCTATACGTAAAGCATATACATCATATGAAAGTCACAAACTGCATCTTCGAGGGAAACACATGGTTCGGAGCCATAGTTGATAGAAGTGAGTTCACCGCCCTCGAAAACTCGGAATTCACGGGCTCAAAATGGGGCGGCCTAAGTTTCTGGACCTCAATCTTTGTAGAAGTTGTTAACTGCACGTCTCATGATAACGGCTACGGTTATACCTTCAGAAATACTCCCATATCAACAGTGCTTGGTAGTGACGCCTACAATAATTTGCATTCAGGAATCCTTCTGAGGGATGTGAATTCATGGAGTATGATGCCCCCGTCTGCTTTATTGAGCTATGGATCCATTACACCGCCAGTTCAATTCGGATATCCGGCTAATAATTTACCGAGAGGAGATCTGCTTCCCTCAAATGTTTTTGGAGGTCAGAATGGGAGGAGAACACTAATACTCTACAATAAAATCTGGAATAACAGTGAAGGAATAAGTGTAAGCTGTAGCAATTACTTTAATGAAGAAGTCTTAATTCTAAATAATACAATCCAAGCTAATGACATAGGAGTAAATATAAACTACACGAGTTCCTCGATTATCGCGGGAAACAACTTCATAGATAACACGGTACAGGTCAAGGCTTTCAGTATAGACATCTATTTCAATGCTACCAGCTATGGAAATTACTGGAGCAACTATACTGGTTCTGGAGCCTACCAGGTATGCAACGGCATATATGATTATCAACCATTAGCCGAGCCAAATATAATAGGCGATGTATTGGACACAACTCCTCCAAACGTTATAATATTGGCTTGGAGCTGGGTGGACGGATGGGACAATGATGGAATTAACGATTACCCAGACATCACCATTAGAATATGGGATGACTCTCTTCTCTACGTGGATCCGCAATACGAAATAGGCATCATAAATCTAGTATACCCAGCATTATACAGTCTCACACCAGAGGAACCTGGAAACCCCTTCATGAGTTATGCAATCGGACCGCCAGAATTTTCGGAAAAACTCAATAACGTTACAATAGAGTTTACCGCAGACTTTTACGGATACTGGATACCAGAATACCTTGATGAGTCAACTCTTCAAGATGCACGCTTTGAAGTATACGCCTCTGACATTTACGGCCACTGGTCAAGAAACGAAACAGAACCACCCCACATAACCTTGGTAAGGTATGGAGCTGACAGCTTCCACATTGAGGCAGTGGTCTTCGATTCAAGTAACCTAGCTAATGTAATGCTTCACTACAGCACAGACGGCAAAACATACAAGGATACACCAATGACATACAATGAAGAATACGGAACCTATGAATACACAATTCAGGAAATAAATTCCGAAAACATATGGTTCTACATTTCCGCAACCGACATCTATGGGAGCAAGACTGAAACACCCATATACACTTATACGGTTACAGTGGAAGAGGTCTCTTTCACGCTTAGGTTGAAGCGCGGATGGAACATGTTTAGCCTTCCAGTTATACCGGAAAACAATAGAGTAATAGCGATCTTCAAGAATCTAAGCTGCCATTATACTGTCTATATGTGGAATGCAAGTAAGAAACGCTATGTAAGGCCGGAGACAATCGAGCCTGGTGTAGGCTACTGGATACTTGTCCTAGAAAATGTGAACATCACAGTCACCGGCAAACCTCTATATAACATTCAAATACAATTAAAGAAAGGATGGAACATGATAGGATCAACCATTCAAGAGGCAAACTATACTATACAGCCAAAAGATTCAATATACATGAACATCTACTCCTGGAATCCAGAACTCAAAAAATACGAAACCGAAACAACCACAAAACCAGGAAAAGCCTACTGGATACTAGCATACCAAGACTGCACAATAACAATAAAACCATCATAAAATACCTCTATTTTCTTTTTCTAAAGAGAAAATTAATTCTCGTATCCCTCCCAACTCAATTCCTGTAATCTACAGCCATAACGGAACCCTACTTACTTCCAAAATTCTATCATTTATTTATCTACACTCTCTTCATCTTATCGACACACTGAATCGTACACGCATAGCTTACACTTACCGCTTATCCATAGCTTTACATCCCATGCTTAGAGCTATATCAAAGGCTATTTCATGTAGTTCTTCATAATCTATTATGTTCACTTCATTATCTCATTGACATGATTAATAACAGCATCTCTAGGTTTATATCTTAATAGTACAGCAGACAGCTCAACTATCAACAACCTATGGTTCAAAAATATCTAACTTCCTCTTAGAGATTATCTCTTAAACGTCGATGCTCTTGTCTAGAAATTTTCTTAATTGCATCGCTAAGACCACAAGCACCCTTAAGCACTATAAGTTTAACACTCTCACCTTCTCTAAGATCTAGGTTCCCTAAAGGTTTTAGAACGCCATACATGGTTAAAAGAGGTTATGAGAAGATTAGTAGATCTCCACCTAGTTCAGTATGAATTTGGAAAGATAAAATGGAGCCTACAAGCTGAAGGTAGAATGAAGAATTATAAGATAATCCATGTAGAAACAAGTTCAAGTGATATCCAAAATCAAATATTAAACTTGAGTTTATATGACCTGATCGATGAACTCTCAAAAGAAATATCAAGTAGAGATAATTATACCAACC
>QMXA01000135.1 GCA_003661905.1 Thermoprotei archaeon
GGTAGGTATACATTGGGATAAACTACTATTTTATTTAGAGGCACTTCATATATTTCATGATATTTCAAAGCATCACGAGAGGATGAAGCTATAACTAAATCCACATTACTACAAAGTTCTTTCTCTATTTCACATATTTTCTTGGTAAGGAGTGAACTAGAATAGTATTCTGAGCCAAAATCATGGCTTAAGTAAATTGCATAATGTGCAAATTTTCTTATCTTGGTGAAGAATTTTCTTACATATGTATATCCCCTTACACCATCTATTACGAAAATATTCTTACTTCTATTCTTACTGAGCATATTCTTGAATTTTTCTGAGGGATTACATAATGTAAATAATACATTAAGAGGACTTCTTTGTGAAATAATTCTTAATACTTTAGCAAGTTTAAGAAGCCCTCTCACTACTATTTGATCTTCTCTCAATGATAATTCAATAATGTCTGATATAAACTTATGACGCTTAATAATGCTTGATACCGGATATCTTTCTTTAATACTTCTAATTGTTATAGCATATAGTCTAATCTCATTATTTTTCAATGTCGAGTTAAGTAAATATAACAAATCATTCATGAAAGATATTGATCTAATAATTCCACTATATTCCCGTGTGCTAAGTACATTTGTACACATACTATAAAACCAAAAGATATTAAGCATCAATCACTTCACCTTATTCATAAATATTAATTCTAAATAATTATTAAAGCTATAATAAACTTTTAGAAATTAAAGTAACGTGTAATTAAGGGTGTTAGTATAGTGAGTTCAGTATGTATACCTAAGGATTTAAGCTCATTAAGGCTATTAAATATAACTACGGTGAAGGGAATATGGAGAAGAGATGCATTGCAGTAATAGGTCTAGATGGACTCTCATTTACGTATCTGAATAAGCTAATGGATAATGGAGTTATACCATACATGAAGCACTATATATACAACTCATCAATAAAGAGAAACCTCTATGCATTTCCACCAGTAACGCCACAGTCATGGACAAGTATAATGACAGGTGTTAACATAGGAAAACATGGAATTTACGGCTTCATAATGTATGATGATCAGCACAATCCTAAAGTCTTCAATGCTGAGATGCTAGGTCATCCACGAATACATGAAATGCTATCATTAATAGGTAAAAAATCCATAGTCATTAATCCTATTCCTACTTATCCTTTATATCCTATAAGAAAGGCTTTACAATTTTCATTTGATTTCTTTACGCCTAAACCCTCTTATACTCCTTCTAGAGCTAAGAAATATTTCAGGATAATGCAGAGCTTATTCAAAGACCTATCTAAGACTCCTGAAGAATCTTTAGAAATAGCCAAAATACATGTTGAATTATATCTTCAACTAATTGAAGAGCTTATTAACAAAGAGGACTATGATTTGTTCTGGATAAACCTTAGATACCCAGATTCAATGATACATATGCTTAAAGATCCACATATACTTTCATCGAAAATATTCAAAGAGGAAATGGAGATATTTAGAAATATAGATAGAATTTTTAAGACACTTGCTGAGAACTCGCTCAACACCGTTATAGTTTCTGACCATGGTTTCTCAATCTATAAGTATGTAATTAACATAAATTCATATCTGTACAGAAATGGTTTTATAACTTTAAGAGATGAAGCGCAAACTAGTGATGAAATTCATGGCAGTCTTAAAAAGTATAAAGATATAAAAACAATCAGTTGGAAAAAATCCGTAGTTAGGATTCTGCGATCACCTTACTTAAGATTTCTTGGTAGATTTCTTAAAAACATTCATAACCGTATTAGTAAGAAGCCCATAGTGATAAGGTTCCCAGTAGTAGATCGTAGGAAATCAAAAGCATTTGCAGGTACATTCTATTCCTTTAATGTATTCGTCAATGATTATAACGTCGTAGACTCTGTCATAACATCCTTAAAGAATCTCCCAGGTATAAGGGGAGTCTATAGAAAAGAACAGCTTTTTTGGGGTCCATATCTCAGCAGATTGCCCGATATCTATGTAGAGCCTTGGTTTGATAAAGGATACTATGTTTTCAATACAAGAGAAATCGATCCCCAAAATGCTCCAATTCTTAGTAGAAAAATACTTCCCCATCATCATCCACTTGGCGTATTTATAATGAAGAAATGGAGCTATGGAGAGCTCCCGGATCCGATACCGAATTACCTTGTCACAAATCTAATCATGATAGATCTTGGTGTGCCAATATCATCAGAAGCTGATGGAATTATGATTTTAAGAAGGGCTCTAGGTAAGAAGCCATTAGTAACAAGCAAATATCTCACTAAGTGGGGCATTGTGATGAAACTTCGAAAATCACTAAGAAAGATGAAGTAAGTATTTGCTGTTTCCTACTCAAGGGAGTTAGGTAAAGCTTTTTATAATCGTACAAATAGGGATTAATGAATGATTATTATTTCTTAAGCCATGGCATATACCACTCTATGCTTATGACCTCTCTAATTTCTCCACACTCAATCTTTTCTATGTTCTTTTTGAATAAGTTGTAGAAATCATCTACACTAACATCAACGCCTCCTAGACCAGCTATAATATTTCTAATTTGTGTTATTTCTTTGATTGCAGCTGATATTTCAATGCCTAATATTCCCCAATATCCCATAGACATAGCTCTATCGACTACTAGGAATGCTTTGGCTCCAAATGCTAACTCCCTTAGCTCCTCTATGGGAAATGGTCTTATGAACCTAAGTCTAAGTAGTCCTACGGGTATACCTTCATCTCTAAGTTCATCAACAGCTTCTTTAGCATCACCAGACCATGCACCCATAGTTACTACTATGTATTTAGCATCAGAAGTTTTATAGCGCTCAACTAGACCTCCATAACTTCTACCACCTATTTTCGCATAATCTCTATCAACTTCCTTTATCACTTCCTTTGCTCTTTTCATAGCGTCGTACATATACCATCGGAGCTCCATAGTGTATTCATTAGGTCCTATATTACCTACTGCAAAATTCTGACCAGGTTCAAGTACATATGGTATGTAGGGATTTCTTGGTGGAAGCCATTCATCAACAATTTTCTGATTAGGTATATCAACAACCTCAGCTGTGTGGCTAAGTTGGAAAGCGTCTAGACCAACTACGAATGGTAGTAAGACTCTCTCATCTTCACTTATCTTAAATCCCTGTAATGTTAAATCAAATGCTTCTTGAACGCTTTCAGCCATTGATATAATCCATCCACTATCTCTCATGGTTAGTAAGTCATTGTGATCTGAATGTATGTTCCATGGAGGTGCTATTGATCTAGTTACTATGGTCATGACCATGGGCAATCTTGCATTAGCTGCCCACCATACTACTTCATACATATACAGTAGTCCATGGCTCGATGTTGCTGTGAATGCCCTAGCACCAGCAGCTACAGCACCAAGTACAGCTGCTAGAGCTGAATGTTCAGAGTCTATTCTTATGAATTTTGCATTTAATTCTCCTTTCTCAACCATTTCAGCTAATTTCTCTACAATTAATGTTTGGGGAGTTATTGGGTAAGCAGCAATTACTTGAGCTCTTGCAAGTTTGACAGCTTCTGCTACAGCGTGATTGCCTATGAGTACTTTTCTATACGTCTTAGGACTTATACCTTCAACTGCCATCATTACTCACTCTCTACAATCATTTCAATAGCTTTTTTTGGACATATAGAAGCACATATACCACATCCTTTGCAATAGTCATAGTCTATAGCTATAGTTTTATCCTCGTTAACATCTATAGCGTTTTCAGGGCAGTAAAGCCAACAAAGCAAGCACCTGATGCACTTATCCCTGTAGTAAATGGGTTTGAATGTTCTCCAAAGACCTGTTTTACCTATAGCGCCAATACTTGGTTTTGCTAGAAGAGAATCTAAGAATTTCAAGTATTGATTACTTGTCTCCATCTTACTTCACCTCTTGAACAGAGTTGTAAGCTTCTTTAACAGCCATTTCATTCATTTTAAGAACATTTCCCGAAAAATACTCTCTTAATGCTCTGAGGACAGAATCTAGGGAAGCTAATTTAAGGGCTTTTGCTGTAGCTCCAACCATTGCTGTATTTACCACAGGCCAACCGGCTATTACTAATCCTAATTTTAAAGCTATATTTGTTGCATCTACATAAAATGTCTTTTTAGCTACTTTAATAGGTGTTGAGCTATTTACAATAACGGTATCTCCCCTGAGATATTGTGAAATATCAACAACATCAAGTATTTTTCTACTAAATACAATAACTGCATCAGCTCTCTTTATCGATGAATGCTTCCTTATAGATTTCTCTGATACTCTTAAATATGACCTTACAATAGCACCTCTTCTCTCAGCTCCAAAATGTGGTATTGCCTGTGCGTATCTACCTTCAAGTGCTATTGCTGATGCTAAGATTCTAGCAGCTGTAACACCGCCTTGACCTCCACGACTAAGAACAAGAATTTCAAGTA
>QMXA01000136.1 GCA_003661905.1 Thermoprotei archaeon
AGCATGTGTACCATGGGATACTAAAGAAGCGCAGGATTATTTCGCTGCAATGAGCTCTGCAGCTAACTATGCATGGGCTAATAGGCAAATGATCACCTTTTGGATTAGGGAAAGTTTTAAACAAGTATTTCATACTGACCCCGATAAGTTAGGTCTAAACATAATATATGATGTAGCACATAATATAGCCAAACTAGAAGAACACATAGTAGATGGAGGGACTAAGAAACTCATAGTCCATAGGAAGGGTGCTACTAGAGCTTTTCCACCAGGTCATCCGGAAATACCAAGAGATCATAAAGAAATAGGACAAGTAGTACTAATAGCTGGCTCCATGGGTACAGCAAGCTATGTGATGACGGGAATTTCTGAAGGTGCTAGAACGTTTTATTCAGCACCACATGGTGCTGGAAGATGGATGTCAAGAGCAGCAGCTGTGAGAAAGTTTAAAACAAGTAACATAGCTCATCAACTCGAAGAGAAAGGAATATACATTAGAGCAGCTACACGGAGGGTTCTATTAGAAGAAGCTCCACAAGCATATAAAGATATAGATAAAATTGCATTAGTGGCACATGAAGTTGGAATAGCTAAGCTAGTTGCAAGACTGAAACCCCTAGGCGTAGCAAAGGGATAATTGCAAACCTAAATAATTACTACTACAAAATCTCCTTATTCTTATTATGGTATAGAGTCTTTAGTTGTACTAGGCTAAGTAATGCAATTACTTAAAGGTACTGTGAGTATGCAAAGATAGTTAATTGCTAACTATTAAGCATCACGAGTAGGAAAACACAAATTTATATTTTAGAAACGATATAATGCCATAACATACAGAATTGAGTAGTTATGGCTAAGAGTTACAGAGTAAGATAGGTAACTTCACTAATATTATTAGGACTATGGATATTAATGATAGTTTTAGGAATATTATTTATATCTAAAGAGTTTAAGTATAGAGATCTGAAATCAGCGGATAGAAAGGTTAAAAAGAACATCCATGTATATGTGGTTTTAACGATAGGAGTATCAATGATTCATAGTTCTGAATATGAGATCCTTAATGTGCTACCTAGATTTAAGTAAGTATAGAGAGAAGGTAAAGGGATCTATAGAATCATGAAATTCTATTCCTCCTAGGATAATACATTTATAATTCTTCACTTCTCTTTTTTAATAGGTCACTGAAGAAGTACCATATTGTAAAGACCCCAATAGATAAACCTATTCCTAGACTTAAGCCCCATGTTAATGCTGATTTTACTTCTGGTGTAAGTGATGTTATATCGACTATCAGAATCATCGATATTAGGAATGTTAATATCGTCATAAAGCCTCTAAGGCCCCTTTCCATTTTCAGCCTGTCTATAATGGTATTTATTATTATGAAAGCAAATACTATTAGAAAAGCAACACTAACAACTCTACCTACATAGTTTGATATTGCTGAGATGTAAATCATTGCTTCAGGGTATATTGCAAGAACGATCGTGTAAATAGCTATGAAAGCTATACCTAGATTTATAAGAGCTATGATTATGGTGTTTACTGGTATTGTGTATTTTACATACTTCTTAACTATGTTCTCTAGTTTCATGATATTGAGTATTTTCCTGATGATCTTTGTCAATACTAAAGCTATAGCAAAGAATATCACTATAATGATTATCGAGATAACTATTTTCGGTATGAGATAAGCAATTTCTGATAATGTGTATTTAAGTGCTTCTCTTAGGATCTCTATAGCTGTTTTTGATGTATTTACTATTTCTTGACTCATCACGTCTCCCATTAAGACGCAATCATTATTATGTAATATAGTGTCCTATAAATAATATAAAGTATTAAGAATATGAATGAAAGACCAAGTAATTTAATAGTTAATATAGCTGTGCTCTTCAAAGTAAACATTGTGAAGTTATAACTAGACAAACTGCTTCTATAGAGTATTCTTGAGTATGCCCTGACATAGCGCTCCGGCGGTATGGCGATTTCAGGTATAGTTATGAGCGCTATGAGACTGGCTATAATTGATAAAGTTGCTGCAGTTAGGAACATGTACATAGTGTTTTGACCCATCATATATGCTATGCTTAGTCCAAATACTTGTGCCAGAGAATTTGCAGCAACAAGCATAGTAGGCGTTTTAATAATTTCAATGCTTTTTGATAATTCTCCATATATGAAGCTCGCTAAGAAATTAGACCCTGTATATGCGAATGCGTAGATAGCTGCTATTGCTAGGTGTATTTCTGCTCTGAATGTTAAGGCAATAGATATTGGAATTATGGAGTTTAGAAATATAGCATATTTATATACCTTATATGGTTTACCGCCCCAGAAAATAGATGATCCAATGGTTGCTACTGTTTGTATAAGACCTAGTGTTGCTGCTAGATAATCAGGTGCTTTGAGGGTTTTCATAAGGTATGGAGCCCATACAACACCCAGGATAGCTCCTGAAGCGAGAAGTGCTGTTAGAAAGAGAAATACGTTGACAACTTTAACACTTACTTCTTCTATAACAATCTCTTTTCTTCTTTCAATAATTTTGCTAGGTATTGGTGCTGGTATTAAGAGAAGTGTAGATACAAAGCCTATGAACATAGCTACTAAGTATAGATAGAGATATTTACTCGGGTCAACCATAGATGCTAATACAATAACAATGGCTACTTGACCAATAACATTAGAGACAGCACCTAAAGCACCCCTCCTAGTAAGTAATCTCCTTAAGTCTCTATCATTGAACTCCGTGAAGAAAATGATATTTATGAAAATAGATGTAGGTATGGTTAAAGCAACAGCAATTATGTAGTCTATGTAAAGAGCTATAGGTGATAATATAACTGCTAAAGGAATAATTCCCCAGAAAATTCTCTCTAATCCATGAACTAGAAGGAGTTTAAACTTAACATTACTTTTCAGAAATTCTCCATATTTATAGAGGACATATGCAAGGATTAAAGCAAATATATATGCAACAATATTTAGCATTAATAAATCATTAATGTTCAAACCTACAGATATGAGAAAAATAGGTGTTAAGCTTCTTGTAATAACAACATAAAAACTAGCTATGAAAGCTTCTAAAACAAAGGAAGTGATCAATAATCCTTCTTTCTTACTAAAGAGTCTTAACAGCATATAGAGTCCCTATTAGTGTAGGGTATCCAGAGATTAGCTAGTATTAAAGTGTATATGCTGCTTATTCATAGTTTAATATACCTAGCCAAAATTATAGAAATTCTTATTACTACATTTACTTCATTGATGTATTGTCGGTAGTGTCACTTTATCATATAATAAGATATGGAAACTTGAGGTATTAGTTATGGCAAAAGGAAGAATACAGGGATTACTAGCATTACTTATAACCTCTATCCTTTGGGGATCAAGTTTTCCAGCTATAAAACTAATTGTTATGGATGTAAGTGAATATACCTATACATGGGTTCGAAATCTTATTGCTTTAGTAAGTCTTGCACCTTATGTCTTTTATACATATTCTCGTGGAGAGATATCAAAGTACATTATAAAAGGTGGATTATTAGCTGGAGTAGCTTATTCTCTTGGTCTTTGGCTCCAGAGTTGGGGCATGAAATTCACAACTGCTTCGAAATCAGCCTTCATTACCGGTCTCTACGTAGTTTTTGTCCATGTATATACAGCCTTAATTATGAGGAGGTATAGTGTTCGTTTAGCATTAGCATTATCACTCTCTATCATAGGTTTATATATACTGACAGTACCTAGAGCTAGTTTTAACGTAGGTGATTTACTTGTCCTTCTTGGAGCGCTAGCATGGGCTGTGCAGATAATTATTGTTGATAAATTTTGTCATAGTAATCCTTTGATCTTTACATTTTTTGAAACAATACCTGCATTGACATTTGCTATCTCAGCACTTATTAGAGGTATTGAGATAATTCCGTGTAGAACCTTTTTACTCATAGTGTATTTAGGACTAATGTGTAGCAATGTGGCTTATGCGTTACAGGTATACGGACAGAGATTTCTAAGCCCAGCTATAGCAGCTATAATATTTCTGTTTGAACCAGTATCAGCAGCAATTTTTGCATACGTAATTTTAAAAGAAGTATTAGACACAATGCAAATCATTGGAGCTACTATGATTATATTAGCAATGTTGATATCATCCATAGGTGAAGAAAGTTACAAAATCACAAATAGAGGCAGCTTTAAGTATTGATTTATAAATACTTATCTATTGTGAAACAATAAAGAGCTAAAGTATGTGTGTACATCTCATAATTTGCTTAAGAGACCGTGATGATTCATCCTAAGTGGATTTAATTCATCAATATTTAAATGCAAAGCTATAGAATAGAGCTTAAGTCCTGCACTAAGAATATGGCTAACATTGGTGGGCTTAACGGTTTTAAATAAAGAGCTCAATAGAAACATAACACTATGGGAGTTTAAGTTTGAATG
>QMXA01000137.1 GCA_003661905.1 Thermoprotei archaeon
CTCTTAGTTCATCGAGTATATAGTCGATATGAAGATTTGTTATAATCTATAGTTTAGATTGATAAGCCAAGTTTTTGAGACTTTAATAAAGTCTTCTGGGGAAATATCGTTATATATCAATACTGAGTAATCCTATAATCATATT
This sequence comes from Thermoprotei archaeon, assembly GCA_003661905.1. Taxonomy (GTDB): domain Archaea; phylum Thermoproteota; class Thermoprotei_A; order Sulfolobales; family Ignisphaeraceae; genus B12-G17. The sequence continues at coordinate 146 of QMXA01000137.1, forward strand.
TTAGCTAAGCTAGTTAGATTGGACAAATTCTATAAACTTAGTTCCACTTTTATAGAATCTTGAAAAGTCTTGATGAGCTTTGGATCTTCCCCTCATAATCTTTCCTACCCGAATTTCATTATAGTTACTATGAGAATTCTCATATTACTTGGTTTCAACATAGTTCATTCATAACACTAGAGTTTTCCTAGATATGTGTTTGGATTCTTGAATACCTTACTCTTCCTTGAGTAAGTTTAGCTAATAGTTTCTTTAACAACAATCAATTTTCTTAACGCTTTTCCTAGACATTACTATATCATTAACTCCTGCAATGTTTGGGGGAGAGATTTTAGAGATCCTAGGTGATGATCTATGTCTCTATGGTGTTTATTGTTATTTGTAGTGATGTATTTAAACAAGCTATAATTGCTAAGAACTGAATAAATTTACCACATCTGGAGTAAATTAGTGATGAAGTAATAGAATAGGGAATCAATAGTAGTAACCTGAATATATATGTTGCACTACTAAATAGTATAGTTGATATTAGGGCTATGGGTGAAAGTGCTAGTGTTAGTGGATCATATATTGTTAGTAAGCATGGAATATATATGAATGGAGTAGAAAGTGCAGACCAGCAATAGAAGTGAATAGCTTTACCAATTTCACTAGGTATTTTGCTAAATGCACTTACTAATGCATTAACGATATTAGCTTTACTCCAATGCATTAAGGCCCCATATTCTACGTTAAATATAGTGCTTCCAAGAATATTTAATATATTCACTGATTCATAGCACAGAACTACTAAGACTATTAGGGGAAATAGAGTTAGTGATATAACAGTAATGACTCTCTTCAATAACTTACCCTTATCTCTATCCCTTATATATAGTATGGGTATGAATGGTATGGATGATAAAATGAAGAAAGTAGCTGTCCAGGGATGAATAAACCAAGAAGTTATACCTAGAGCTAATGCAGTAACTACATGCCAAGATCTCTTCATAACTATAAGTACTAAGAAATATGTAAGTAGGAAAACCAAGTTCATTTCATTAGCTTGAAAACCACCAACTCTAAATCCAACTACTAATGGTCCACAAGCTGTGAGTAATGTTGCTAACCCAGCTATTGTTGGATTAAATAATTTCTTCGTTATCAACCATATTAGTAATAGAATAAGTGATATACATACTATGTGGTGAATGTAATCTAGGAGAACTACAGGATTTATCATTATTGCCTTAGAAATTATGTAGAGTATTATGAAGTGTAGAGGTCTTTGAAAAACATATCTCCACTCTCGTGCAGTAGATTCATTAGTTATTAGTGGTGGAAAACCTTCTTCCTCAACTTTTGAGAGATAATATGCATAAGCTGAAGTATCTTCAGATATGGGCTTTATAGATCTACCTACACTATATATGTACGGAGACATAATTATTAATAACGCAATCACTATGGAAATAACTAAAGCATTCTCCTCAATAAATGAACTTCTCGGCACTGAACTGCTATGTGTAACACGTATTTTCTTCTTCAGTACTATATCTACAATCCATTTAAATAATAGTATTAATACTATGTATGGTAGTATTGTAATTGGTATGGCATATATACTCTTCTCAAATATTAATGGCATCAACTCTTCATAGCTTCCAAAAGGCCCTATAGATATTATGTAGGCTGTAGTGAAGATCTCAATAGCTATGAGTGTAAGTATTAGGTAATGAATTATGTTCTTGAGAAATAACTTATTTCCTTTAATAATTTGTATCACTACTACTATTGTATTTAGTATAGTTGTTATGCAGATAATTAGGTATTGATTATCCATCAACATATAGAATAATAATGCATATCCAAGTAGTAGTAATGGATATATTACATCCCTCCTTAAAATACCTATAATAGCTATTGAAATAGTGCTAATAATTATGGCTACGTAATTGTAGGGAGAGTATATTAGTGATGCGTAATCAAACTCATAGATAGATCTATTCATAACTATTGTAATTGGAATTCCTAAGATTATTGAAGTGAAGTACAGAGTTATAACTATGATTATAGATGTTAATATGTATATAGCATCAACTAGTTTCAATACTGATGCACCAATCTCAGTATCAATTATGCGCGTAGTATATATATCCTAACCTTCTAAAGTATAGATAGAGTGTGTAAGAATGAAGTTCAAGCCTCTATTACTAATAGCTCTAATATCAATAGCAATAGTAATTATTCCCCTCATTAGCTTTACGCAAGCAGAGGTTAATCAGAAATATATAGTGATAGGTGGTGAAATTAAGCCTATAGAGAAAACCCCAATATATACCCCAGCACCATTAGTAGCATTTGTAGTTACAGCTATAGCAGTAATTTCAGCAGTAATAGCGTATAAACTAAAGTCGAAATAGAGCAATAATTTTTAACATAATTCCATGCCACTAAGTGTTAGTTATGTAACTTAATAAATCACATAATCCTCAGTACACCAAGATACTATAATCACTAGTTCAGCATAGTTATTCTCAACCTATTAGGAATTCACAGTTATTCACACGAATCTTTACCTAGTTATTAATAATTAAGTAGGTTTGTAAAGAAAGCCAATTCTTATCCTGCTCTTTGAACATAGAATGTATTAAGGTGTTATAAGGTACTACTCGGTTTAAGTCCCATTTATAGCATATTCAGAGTAGTTTCCAATGTGTAGGATTGGTAATGTATTTGTATATGCTCTCTTAAGTGCTGTTAAAGGCACTAATGATGCTGGTACTTGTGCACCAATTAATACATGTCTTGATGTTCTTGGCGGAAATTTCTTTCTAGAAATTGCTCTTCTTATTACTAATACCTTCGTTACTCTATACTCCTTCCTAAAACTAGTAACATCTACATAGCTCTTAGTATAATCTACAAAAAATACTGGTATGTATTTCAATCCAAGCTCCTTAACTACGTAAAGTCTGTGATGTCCATCGAGAACTGTTAGTGTTCTAGCATCAACTAATATGGGGTATTTAATTGCTCGATAACTGAGTATGAGTTTCTTCACAAATTCCACATGCTCTGGAATTATCTCTTCATGCTCTCTTAGTAATGATACATCAACTAAGTATGTTTTGAGCTCTAGGTATTTCAGATCTATATCGTGAAGCTGTGGTTTACCAACTAATTTTATAATCTCAGATAGAACTCTCCAATCCATACCTAATCCCTAATTAATAATTAATCTTTGGTAAGTAGCTAAGATCTACTTTTTCAAGTCTATAATTCATTAGTTTTCCAGCTAGGAATTCTTCATAAGCTGATAGATCTAGAAGTCCATGACCACTTAGGTTGAATAGTATGGTTATTTCCTCATTCCTTCTCTTAGCTTCCAATGCTACGTCTAGAACTGCTTTAACTGCATGTGCTGTTTCAGGTGCTGGTACTATACCTTCTGTTTGTGCAAATATTCTAGCTGCTTCAAATACCTCTACTTGATCATATGCTCTTGCCTCTATGAAACCTTCATGAATAAGTAGACTAAGTGATGGTGCAGCTCCATGATATCTTAAACCACCTGCATGTATTGGTGGTACTCTATATCTATGGCCAACAGTATACATCTTTAGTAATGGCGTTAATTGCGCTGTATCTCCGAAATCATATCTATACTCACCTTGTGTTAATGAAGGACACGCCTTTGGCTCAGCAGCTATGAATTTAATCTCTCTCTTTCCTCTTAATCTATGCTCTAGAAATGGATATGCAATACCAGCGAAATTACTACCACCACCAACACAACCTATAACAACATCTGGATACTCACCAATAACCTCCAACTGCTTCATAGCTTCAAGACCTATGACTGTTTGATGCAGTAATACATGGTTAAGCACACTTCCTAGACAATACCTGGCTTTCTCATCACTCAATACATCCTCCAATGCTTCACTAATAGCAATACCTAAACTACCTGGATGATTAGGATCTTCTCTTAGAAGCTTTCTACCAAACTCTGTTAATTTACTAGGACTGGGATATACCTCAGCTCCATAGAGCTGCATTAATACTCTTCTATATGGTTTTTGATAGTAACTTACTCTAACCATAAATACTCTAACTCTTAAACCTGTTAAAGCGCCTGCAAGTGATAATGCACTACCCCACTGGCCAGCACCTGTTTCAGTAACAATTCTTTCAATACCCTCAATCTTATTAAAATATGCTTGTGCAATAGCTGTATTTATCTTATGACTACCTGTTGGAAG
>QMXA01000138.1 GCA_003661905.1 Thermoprotei archaeon
TAATATCTCTTATAATTTAGCAGATACCTTCTGGCTTGGTAAACTTGGAAAAGCAGATTTAGCAGCTCCAACTGTTAGCTGGCCTTTAATAATGCTATTTTACTCCATTGGTATGGGATTTAGCTTTGCTGGTGCAACTCTCATCTCACAATATATTGGTGCTGGTGAGAGAGAATATGCAAATAGATGTGTAGGTTATTTACTTGGATTCATGCTTCTTATGTCACTATCCATATCAACAATAGGGTTCATAGTATCTCCCCTAGTACTAGAGCTCATGGGAGTCCCATTAGACGTTCTTCCTAAAGCAATAAATTATATAAGAGTAATATTTGCAGGCATACCATTAGCGTTCATAGGCTTTGCATTCATGGCTATACTAAATAGTATTGGAGATACAAGAACTCCAACAATTCTAAGCATAATCTCATCATTAATAAATGTAGTTCTAGATCCTCTCCTAATATTTGGATGGCTAGGCTTTCCAGCACTAGGCGTCATGGGTGCTGCTATAGCAACAATAGCTTCAAGGTCCATTATATCGGTTATAGGGCTATATCTTCTTGCAAAGGGATTTGCAGGTATTAAGATAGGTTTTAGAGATCTATTCTTCAGACTTTGGTGGCTTAGGCATGTGGTTAGAATTGGGACCCCCCTATCTATTCAAAGATCTGCAAATTCCCTAGGTTTCGTAATAATGATGAGCTTAGTTTCACAAATGGGGACAGCTGTTATAGCAACTTATGGAATAGGTATAAGAGTTATAGATGTTATTCAAGCATTTACATGGGGCATTATGAGAGCTTCATCAATAATGATTGGTCAGAACATTGGTGCTGAGAAATATCAGAGAGCTGGGCAAATAGCATTTAAGAACATGGCTCTAGTATCTATGTTACTCGGTGTAGGAGCTTTACTAATATATTTAAGTAGGAGCTTCATATTCGCAGTATTCATAAATGACCCAGTAGTTATTGAGGAAGGAGATAAATTCGTTACCTTCTTCATACCATCCCTACCATTCTTCGGATTATTCTTCATAGCTGGTGCTGTAGCTCAGGGCTCTGGTCACCCAACAGTTTATACAATAATAAGTATCATCAGATTGTGGGTGTTGAGAATAGGCTTTAGCTATTTACTAGGAATATTTATGGGAATGGGATCTATAGGAATATGGATAGCTATGTCTATAAGCAATATGGGAGCAGGGATCATGGCAACTACATGGGTTATGAAAGGTTCTTGGAAGCAGCGTGTAATAGAAATTCCGAGAGCAAAGAGAATAAGTGCTATGAATGATTCTAATTAATAACACAGTACTTCATATTAATGAGTTATTCTAGGAATTTCTGCTTATACCATTTCTCACTTACATATCCATTCCTAAATGGCACTGATTTATCCTCCGGGCCTAAGGATGGATAGGTTTCATATATAGTTCCATCAGGTATATCAGCTTCTAGAAATGCTCTATGTCTATTTACGCAGCTCTCACATTTCCCGCAGTGATATTCTCTACTTAGGTAACAACTCCATGTCTGATATATGAGATCTCCTAAGATTCTATAACCCCTTCTTAAATTCTCAGCTTTTCTTATACCTTCTCTACTAGGACTCCATATTTGTAGCCCTCTTTCTGATCTGAAATGACCTAGGTTTAGAGCTGTTTCGAGAGCTTGTATGAATTCTGGTGAACAATCGGGGTAGAGAGGTTCCCAAGTATCTGTTCTAGGGGCTAGATCATTGTAGTGAGCTCCGTAAATAACTATCTTAGCACCTATGCTGAAAGCATATGCAGCAGCTATTGTTAGCATAACAGCATTTCTGATAGGAACAACAACTGTTGGTCTATACTCCTTCTCTACAGCTACTTGCTCATCAGTTAGCTGAGATCCTCTCCATAGATCCTTCATAAAGGATACATCAACAACTCTAAATTCAGCTACTTTACCTGGAAGAGGTAGTTTATTTATTTCTTCAGTGAGCTTCTTTGCAACTTCTATTTCTTTAAATCCTTTTTGACCGTAATTAAATACAAGTGTATGAGCATCATATCCTTTCTCCAGCCATTGGGCTAAGTACGATGTGCTATCTATTCCTCCACTAACTATTGCTACGATCCTCTTCTTATTCTCCATACCAAGCACCGTAGGTATTTAGTGCTGCAGAAATATTTTTAACCTCTACTCAGTATCTGGATAGGGTATCCATATGGTCTCTCCTAGAGCTATCTATATTTCAATAGCCATAGGTCTGGTTTTGATTATAGTAGTTGCTTTCATATCCTATGTAGCTATAACAACATCGAAATCTACTGAGGAGTTGAGATCTCAAGTTTCAAAAAGTATTGAGAGTTTAAGAGAGGATATACAGAGTTTAAGAGAAGAACTTAGTAAACTCACTGATTTATTAAGAAGTCAGGAGTTGAAAGTAGCTTCAATTTCCAAGAATTTGTCTAGTAGATTAATTAATATTGAGAATCAGTTAAATAGCTCTATGTGGGTTCTTGAGGATTTAGCAAGTGCTATTACTGAGTTAAGACTTAATGTAACTGAGTTAAGTAAATCACTCAGTACTTTGAGACAATTATCCCTAGGCTTTCCAGTAATGCTTGTAGATGCTCTTAATAGAACTGTGGTTATAGATCATGAACCTATGAGAATAGTTTCATGTGCTCCTAGCATAACAGAGACTTTATTTGCTATAGGAGCTAGTAATAAGGTTGTAGGTGTTGATAAGTTCTCAAACTATCCACCAGAAGTTGTGGAATTAGTTAATCAGGGTAAGATAGCTGTAATCGGTGGTTTTGCAGACCTCGATGTTGAGAAAATAGTTGAGTTAAGTCCTGATCTAGTTATTCTTACAAGAGGTGTTCAAGATAGGTATGTACCGAAATTTGAAGAGTTAGGCCTTACAGTATTAGTAGTTACTGAAGAGAGCTATAGCCATGTACTTAGTTCAATACTTATGATTGGTAGAGCTGTAGGGAACTATAGAGAAGCTGCTGAATTAATTAGTGACATAGCTCAAGAAGTAAACAATATTCGTAGAGCTGTAGCTAATTTACCTAGACCTAAAGTATTGGTAATTGTATGGCCTGAACCTATATTTGTAGCAGGAGCTCGAACTTGGCTCAATGAACTAATATACTTTGCAGGAGGTGAGAATGTATTCAATGACACGAAGGCACCTTATCCAATAGTGAGTGCAGAGGAAATTCTTATTAGAAGACCTGAAGTAATACTAGTAACTATGACAGAGTTATTTAGTTCAGAAGAGGATTTCATTGAGTGGGTAAAGGAAAAGAATCTTGATACATTACCTGCTATAGAGAGTGGGAGGTTCTACATAGTTACGGATATATATAACGATATTCTTGTGAGACCAGGACCTAGAGTTGTTGATGCATTGAAATTACTGGCTAAGGTTCTACATCCAGAACTCTATGGCATCTCAGTAAATGAGATACCACACATACTCAACCCAGATACTTTTAGAATTGGTGACTAGTGCTTGGTTCATTCATATATAAAATATGCTAAGAACAGAGCCTATCTATTACTAACCATAACTATTGCAATTTTACTAACTTTTTTCATACTAGAGATCTCTCTGGGTTCAGGAAGAGTTCAAGGTATGGAAGCTCTTTCAGTACTCTTCAATTATATTAGCGGTTATGGATGTAATTGGTGCACTGATGAGATAATTGTGATTGGATATAGACTTCCTAGAGCTACTTTAGGACTCTCACTAGGTATTGTTCTAGGGATTAGCGGTGTGTTTCTGCAAGCATCTTTAAGGAACCCATTAGCAGAGCCTTACTTACTTGGTATTGCTAGTGGTGCTGCATTTGGAGCTATTATAGCTTACATAGTACTACCTTCTCATCTAGGTATATATGCAGCTCCCATAATGGCTGCACTAATGGGTATAGCAGCTCTTGCTCTTGTACTCACCATTGCTGGTATTGCTGGTTTTACCTCCATTACCATTGTACTAGCTGGTATATCTATATCAACAATGTTCTCAGCAGTAAATGCAATTCTTCTCTTACAATTCTATGAGAAGGTTAAAGGAGCTCATTTCTGGTTCTTCGGCACTCTCTCAACATCTACATCTAAGTATGCATTAGTATCATTAATAATTGCAATAACTCTTTTCATAATAGCTCTCTTCCTAGCTAATCACATGAATGCTCTTATACTAGGTGATGAAATTGCTAAGACTCTAGGTATTGAACCTTCTAGATCGAAACTCATACTTCTATGTATAGCTTCCATATCATCGTCTATTGTAATAGCTTTTACAGGCCCTATAGGATTTGTAGGTCTCATAGCTCCTCACATA
>QMXA01000139.1 GCA_003661905.1 Thermoprotei archaeon
CCTGCAGCATCTTTTAATGGATCTCCAACCGTATCTCCAATAACTGCTGCTTTGTGAGCATCAGAGCCCTTACCGCCAAAGTGACCGGATTCTATGAATTTTTTAGCATTATCCCAAGTATTACCTACATTACCTTGGAATAAACCTAGTAGTAATCCAACCATGATTGAGCTCATAAGAGCTCCCCCTAATGCTGTAGGGCCTAGAAATATCCCTATGAGAATTGGCGCTATGAGTGCTAGAATTCCAGGTGGTGCTAATCTCTTCAATGCATAGCGAGTTACGATATCAACACACCGTGAGTAGTCAGGTTTCTCCTTCCACTCTAGAATTCCTGGTTTTTCTCTAAATTGTCTCCTAATTTCCTCAACCATTTTAAATGCTGCAGCAGTAACTGCCTGAACAACTATTGCTGTAAATAGTGCTGGAATTGCAGCTCCAATAATTATTCCTGCTAATACATCAGCTCTTGTTAATGTGAATAATGTCTCTATTCTAAAATCTATACCTGGTGCAACACTCTCTACATAGCTTTTCAGAAGTGTTGCATATGTGAATAGGAGAGCTAAAGCTGTAAGTGCAGCTGACCCTATTGCATATCCTTTTGATATGGACTTCATGGTATTTCCTGCTGCATCTAGTTTATCAGCTTCATCACGTATCGATTTAGGATAGCCAGCTTGTTCAGCTAATCCTGCTGTATTATCTACTATAGGTCCATAAGCATCTGCAGCTACCACAATACTTGCAACTGCAAGCATACCAACTCCTGAAAGAGCTACAGCGTAAACACCGCCTATTAAAGGATTCATTGTAACTGTATGTGCTCCAAGAGTATAAGCAACAAATGCAGCAATAGCTATTGCAATTATAGGTGCTACAGTGCTATAGAACCCCATGGATAAGCCACTAAGTATTGTAAGTGCTGGACCTGCTCGTGAACTGGATGCAACGGTCTTTACTGGTCTATAGCTACCTGAGGTAAAGTAATCGGAAGTAAAACCAACTACACCACCAGCTAGGAGACCTGCAGTTGCTGCAGTCCATAGCAGTGCTATATTGTATTCTCCAGCAATGAGCCTAGTCACTATGAAAGTGATTATTGCAACAGTAACTATGCTAAGAAGTGATGTGGCTGTGAGGGTTTTTGATGGTTCTTTTAGAGGTGAGAATTCTATGAACTGTGCTACGAGTATTGTTGTTATAACAGCTGCTGAGGCAAATATCATTGGATAAGCAATTAGCATCCTTGCATATTCCGGAGGTGATATAAGCATTCCTATGGCCATAGCAGCAACTACGCTCTCAACATATGACTCGAATAGATCAGCACTCATACCTGCACAATCACCTACATTATCACCTACATTATCAGCTACAACTCCAGGGTTTCTTGGATCATCCTCTGGAATTCCGACTTCGACTTTACCTACGAGATCAGCACCTACATCAGCTGCTTTCGTATATATACCTCCACCTACTCTTGCAAATAGAGCTACCGTGCTAGCTCCAAACGCATAGCCTAGTAATGCTTTTACAGCATCTACATAGTTCTCACCTAGGCCTCCAAATGCTATTAGTAGAAGTGCTATTCCAAGAAGACCTAAACCACCAACTAAGAACCCCGTTACTGCACCGCCTCTAAAAGCTACTCTTAGAGCTTTATTCAATCCTTTATTGGCTAAGACATTGAGCACTCTCACATTAGATAAAACTGCTATATACATACCTGTAATTCCTACAGTAGCTGAACTTAGAGCTCCTAGGAAATAGGCAATACCAGTATATGTTAATACAGTACTTCTTTGAGATATGCCTGCTACTAAAATAGCTGTAGCAATAGCTATTACGATAGTCATTATGACTGTGTATTGTCTCTTTATATATGTCAAAGCAGCTTCTCTTATGAAGCCATGTATTTCCGCTGCTCTATCCTTCAGATATTTGGTTCTAAGTATTGCAGCAATAAGTATCAGTACATAGATAATGGCTAATCCTCCTGCAATTAAACAAAGTGTTGTTGCAAGGAAGAGTACGCTCATGTATTATCACCCTAATTAAAGTTCTCTAACACCCCTCTGTGTAAGGAAACAAGCAGGAGCTTAAAGAGTATTCGTGTAGATCTAATTTACATAGTGAAATCTCACATTACTAAGTATGTGGGTCAAAACTAAATAAAGCTCATCTGTGAATTCATTATAGGAATGAATATGTTGTATTAGAGGAAGGTTAAGAATAGAAACTTTATTAAATATTAAAACTATGTTTAGATTAGAGCTTCATCTGTTTTTGCATCGAATACATGGATATGTTCTATATAAGGTTTAAGCCATATTTTCTGACCTATTTCAAATTTAACCTCTTTCAATGTCTTTATTTTTAGCAGATTATCTCCAACTTTTGCATTAACTATTGTCTCTGAGCCGAGTGGCTCTATAACGTATACTTCAGCAGGTATAGTGTTTGGCTCTTCCTTCATTGTTATCTCTATGTGTTCAGGTCTTATGCCTATTATTACTTCACTTGATTTAGCTTTTCCAATTAGGATTCTGCCGATATCTTTTGGAAGTTTAATTCTGAAATCTGCACTCTCTAGAAGTACTTCATCATCCTTCTGTCTTATGCTGCATTCTAAGAAGTTCATAGGTGGTGTTCCTATGAAACTTGCTACAAATTTTGTTCTAGGTTTATGATATACTTCAGCTGGTGATCCTATTTGAAGTACTTTACCAACATTCATAATTGCAATTCTATCAGCCATGGTCATTGCTTCAGCTTGGTCATGCGTAACATATACTGTTGTGACTCTTAGCTCTCTTTGAAGTCTCTTAAGCTCAGCTCTCATATAGACTCTTAAAACTGCATCCAAGTTGCTAAGAGGCTCATCTAGTAACCATACCTTTGGATTTCTTATAAGTGCTCTTGCTAATGCAACTCTTTGCTGTTGACCACCAGACAACTGCTTGGGATATCTATCTAGTAAATTCTCTATTTTAAGCATCTTAGCTACTTCCTTAACCTTCTTATCTATTTCATTTCTATCTACTTTCCTTATCTTTAGTGGAAATGCTATATTATCATAGACTTTCATGTGTGGGTATAGAGCCCATGTTTGAAACACCATAGCTACATCTCTATCCTTAGGTGGTAGATCTGTTACATCGACATCATCTATGTATACTCTTCCTTTTGTTGGTTTTTCAAGTCCTGCTATTATTCTAAGTGTAGTTGTTTTACCACAACCTGAAGGACCTAGTAATACGAAGAATTCCCCATCGTTAACAGTGAAGTTCACATCAGTAACGGCAATGGTGTTTGGCGGAAATATCTTAGTTATATTTTTTAAAGTTACTTTAGCCAATATCCTCACCACTAAACTAACTAGAGCTTCAACTCTATCTATGTCTCTCTGTTCAAATATTTTAATGATATTATTACACTCATAACAATAAGTGGCAATAATTTAATACACCTCTCTGGAGAAAAGACTCTGTGGAGCCGGGGTGGCCGAGCGGTCTAAGGCGGCGGGCTGCAGTGGAGAAATAAACCGCCCGTAGGTACCCGTTACACCCGGGTTCGAATCCCGGCCCCGGCTCCATTACTAAGTTCATTTTGTTTTGTAGTTCTATTAATTTAACTAGCAAATCAATTTGACTTTTCTAACGATTTTCATTAACTAAGTTTTTTGCGTAGTATTGATAGCAGTATTGTTATGATTAGCAAAGTTATTAATACAATTGTCGCATATCTATATACCTTTGATATTGCTGCTTCTATAGTTCTAGTTGTTGTAAGCGTTTGGGTATGAGTTCTTATCTGTGTTATTGTAGTGCTAATAACTTCTGTAACGCTTAATGTCTTCAATTCAGTTTCTGTTTCAGTTCTTGTCACTGTTATGTATGTAGGAATTGTTCTTGTAATTGTAGCTATTATGATTCTTGGATCAATAATGTGTGTATGCATGGTTATTAGTGTCATATTCAATATGTACTTACCTATTCTAGGTATAGGTATTTTCACTATGTATTCTCCAATTTCATCTATCATATCCCATGGAATTGAAATATTTGTCTTATATACATAGCCTGGCTCTATCCATGTGTCTTCAGTGAACCATGGTATGATTTCAGAGACTAGTTTAGTGCCGACCTCTATTAGCTTATGGTCAATTCTATATATTTCTATGGGTATTAGTGGTGGAGGATGAGGCTCTCTAGGAATTAATATTGGTGTATCACCTACATATCTAAGTTCATAATTAATTATTTGATC
>QMXA01000140.1 GCA_003661905.1 Thermoprotei archaeon
AAGCGTAGGCATAGCTATCCAGTATTATCTAGATATCCTAGGATATAAATATTTCCTAGATATGACTTCTCTATGGAAGTTATATTAGGATAAGCTCTTTGGAAGAAAAGAACCCTAATTCACAATCTGCATTAATCTATTATTACTGATTAGTATGTAATTAAAATATAGTGTTGGTTTGTGGGGTTATGTGCATGACTTTGGTTATTGCTCTTGTTTGGGGTCAGGGTGTTTTGGTTTCTGCTGATAGTAGGGCTTCTAGTGGTTTGGTTTTTCATGAGGAGAGGAAGATTTTACCTATATACATTGATAGGGATAGGGAGTTGTATCTTGGTATTGCTGGTGGTGCTGGTGATGCTGCATTGGTTAAGCAGGGTTTTAGGATTATTGAGTCTTGTTTCAGGTCTTGGTTTGAGAAGATTGGGTCTAAGGTGAATAGGAATCCTTCTGATGATGAGGTTGAGGATATTGTTTCTGATATTGAGTCTAGGCTCATAGCTAGGTATAGAGAGCTTAGAGATGTTGGTATTGAGCCTAGTGTTAGTTTATTACTAGCAACAGTTACTTATGATGGTAAGCCAAAGCTATATGTATTTGATGATCGTGGATTAGCGGAGCCAGTACACGAAAACCCAGGCTATGCCTTACTAGGCAAAGGAGCAATTACAGGGGGATTACTACTACTAAGACTACTAGACTACAGACCTGGTGAAGCATGGGAATGGGACTTAGGAATATTATCAGCATTCATAATAGACATGGTATCAGAAATAGACCCAACAGTATCACCATTCCTAGGAGAATCATACTTCATAAGATACGATGAGGAGAAAAAGAAAGTATTGCTAGGACCACTAAAACGAGAAGTATATAAAGAATACAAAGAACAAATACGAAAAAGAAAAACACTAATAAAACTACTGTGGAATGCCATAGAGAAATACGGAGAAGATATCATAGAACAAAAACTAAAGGAATTAATGAAAGGAAATAATGCAAAAAGATGATTTGATGGAGAATTATTTTATAGATTCTATCAGCTTAATAATACTCGTTAATGATATTCATAAATTATATAGACTTAAAATGTAAGGATACATATATGTGATTGCTATGGTTGTGGAGATAAATAAACGTATTGAGGAATACATTGGTGTATGTGGTATTTGTTGCTTAATATGTCCAGCTTATAACACTTTGTGTTCATCATGTAGGAAAGATCCTAGATCAATTGAGTGTGCTATCTATAAGTGTGCTTTAGAACGTGGAGTGAAGTTCTGCTTTAAGTGTAGTGAATTCCCATGTAAAACACATTATGAAGAACATGTATTCTCAACTAAAGCACTAAATGCTGGGAAGGAGATATTTGAAGAATTAAGATCTACACAATAAACTAGCTAATTCTCAATGCTCGACAATACTCCTAGTTGTGAAGTGGTTACGGATCATTATAGAGCCTTATAGCTCTTTACTTTTTGTTAATTTGGGTGTGTTAGTTCTGAACATAGATATAGTGATGAGTAGGGATGTGACCCCCATATTTAAGCTATATGATATGCATTCAGATGAGAGATTTGTTTATGTAGGTGATAGGTATCTATACAACGTATTTAAATCCATGGATATATGTAAGATATTTCAAGCAAAAATAAATAATGAAACCATAGGATGTATCTATACGTTAGAATATATGTATAGTTGTGGATGGATTGGGGGTCTTTTAGTACATAGAAGGTTTAGACACCAAGGTATTGGTAGGGAGTTAGTAGAGAGAGCAATCAATTCACTAAAAACACCATACACATACCTCTTCGTTGAACCTGAGAACACTATAGGGCTAAGATTATTTAGGAAATTAGACTTCAAACCAATTTATAGAAGACTAATATACACAATACATCCCACAATTCTCCAGTGTAAATTCAAGCAATTTAAAGTAACATATGATGTAGAATTTGAAGAATTAGTCAGAGCTCTAGGATTTAAGGAGAGAAAGGGCATAGTAAATCTAGGTTACTACCCTATTAAAATAAATGAAGAAGTATTTAATGATCTTAGAGATAGAGGTAAGGTTATGAAATATGGAAGTATAATAGTGATAATTGAGAAATCACATAGCATAGATGTTAATGGCTATGAATTCATATTCAATAAATACATATTGGAGAAAGTAAAACACCCACCATATAAGGTTCAAGGGAAGGTTGTTGAAGTAAATCCCTTCTACATCAAACAAAATGCTACTGATCTCTTAGAACTACTATCATATTTATTGAGAGAAGCTGATAAGATCATGCTATGGACTTGGGGAGATGATCCAGTAACACATTCAATGCCTTTCAAAGAGGTTTTAGGAGCTTTAGTTATGGAATTAGCTATATGAATTCATGTTAAGATAGAGTATATAAATTGTTTTTCTAGTTCATCTGGGCTATCTGTGTGGACTGGTTTGACAGGGTTAAGAGAACTAAGTTAGTAGCAATTAAGAACACTGCATACACTACTCTAAGAGTGAGAAGAGCTCTACTAGGAAGAGAAGTTCTTAAGAAGACAGGTTCATTATACAAACCATTTAATAGACTAGAAATTGAATTGGATTCTTAGTAATTAATTAGATATACTCAACAGAAATCTTATCCTTACCATTATATAGAATGAGCTCATCACTTGCTTGGAGTTTTAAACATATCTTAATTCATAACTTGGCTTTGTTGTATTGCTTAGACTATGAATTTCACCATTCCTCCAGCTCAGTACTTTTTCTAATAGTATCTATAGGATCATCACTTAGTCTCCATAGTCCTTTCTTTATATCGAGTAGTATTATTCCTAGTATGCTAGAGACATAGTCACTTAGTAGTACTTCATGTATGTGTGGATTGATTATGACCTTGACTATTTCTTTCTTTGTTTTCTTACCTGGTAGAATAAGTTCAAGTTCAACAATTGATTCGTAGTATGGTGTACTTATTTCACCACCTGTATCAATTATGGCAAATGATACTTCTTTAATGGCCATAGATTTAGTCTTTTAGCTACTTCAACTGGTATAACTATGTCTGGAGCATCTGATTCAAATCCACTACTTACTAGAGCTGATGTTTCAACACACTTCTCATCATGCTTAAGTCTTATTCTCACTCCAAGCCATAGATATGTCCCAACACTACTTTTTCAATACATATAGCTTCTTCATATAACCAAGTCTCTTCCTAGGCTTAGAGATCTTCCTAAGCACACGTAACACATAAAGTTCATCGTCACTAAGTGCTCTTGACAAATAATACACCCATGTATGTACTACCTATAATCATATTTATAATAGTTATTAACAACATAAGGATAAATCCATTGAATATTAGTAACTACAGTATCCAAAACACCATAATTCTTGAATATTATTGAAAAACTAGATAAAGCAATGAGGAAGCTATTGGTATTTAAACAAAGATAAGAGAATATATGGCCAAATAACTTGAGAACTCAGTTATTACCTCTCTTACAATTCTAGTGACATAAATTTCCTCACAGATATTACTTATCTCTAACCCTTTTCAATTCCCAACTCTACACTTCTTAACCTACTCAAGAGCTTCTCTTAACACTTCAGTATTTCTAATGCTACCAAAGTATTTCTTTGCAATCCTAACTCTCTATAGATTCCCTATTGATGATAGAGTAAGATAGGGAAGTCAATACAGTAATTCCAATACTTTCAGAAGAGAATAATGTTAATATAAGTAATAGCTCAAAACTGAAATAGTGATTTTAGGTCGTAAAAGGTCTTTGGCACTTACTAGTGAACTAGGTGGGGAACTAGCAAGTCCAAAACTGAATTAGGAGATAACCCACAACACCACATATTCATAATGTAATAACTAAATTCCTTAAGAATTGAAACTAACTCGTTTCACTCATACCTAAGCTTTCAGAATTTGAAACTGACCTGAGTAAAAATAGGAATTTTCATATGATATCTAATAATTATTTATTTCTGAAGCATTAATACTCTAATACATGAGGGGGAGGGTCTGAGATGGGTAATAAAGTGTTATTAGTGGCGTCACTAGTGGTTATCGTAGTGGTAATTGTAGCTTCATGGTTTGTTATTCAGAAATCTAGTACTACTTCATATAGCACTCCAACAACGTTCACAACTCCAATTATTACACCTACAACTCAAGCTACACCAACTACTTCTCTAGCACTTGTTGAGAAGACTTTTACTAATGATGCATTTGAGGCTAGAGTATTGTATCCTAAGGATAT
>QMXA01000141.1 GCA_003661905.1 Thermoprotei archaeon
CTTCTTCTAATACAATAGGTAACTTATTTTCTGCTTTGAGTTCTCTAAGTTGTGCTTGAAGATTACTTAGCATTCCTCCAGGTATTTGATGCTTAAGTACTCTTACATCTACAGGTGGATTTCCAAGTGCATAGTCAAAATCTTTGTACTCTTGTCTAATTCTCCATAGTAATTCTGATGCTTTATATAGAACTTCTAGATCTATGTGAGGATCATATGGAGTATTTTTTAAAGAGGCAATTAGTGATTCTGCTGGTGGATGTGAGGTATATAGGCTAAGACTCGATAAAGTGACATCAACTAAATCAGCTCCTGCTTCAATAGACTTAAGAAGAGTCATTGGAGCCATTCCAGCTGTAGTGTGGCTGTGAACATTAACCTTAACTCCTAATCTCTTCAACTCCTTAACTAATTGCTCAGCTACATAGGGCATCAATATACCGCTCATATCCTTAATTGTTATGTATTCTGGTTCAAATCTATGTAGGAACTCTTCAGCTAATTTAATATAATATTCCATAGTATGTACGGGACTTATGGAATAGACCATACAAACTTGGAGCTCTGCACCAAGATCCTTGATTATTTTTATTGGGTAATCTAAATTATTAGGATCATTGAGGGCATCAAATACTCTAAAAATATCTATGCCATCTTTATATGCATACTCTATGAACTTCCTAACTACATCTCTAGGATAATGCTTATAACCTACAAGATTCATAGCTCTAAGCAACATCATTAGCTTAGTATTTCTAACAGTTTCTCTAATGGCTTTTAATCTGCCCCATGGATCCTCTCTTAAGAACCTTAAAGCAGAATCAAAAGTCGCACCACCCCACACCTCTAGTGCATAATACCCTGCTTTATCCAGCAACTCTACAATTTCTAAAATATCCTTAGTTCTCATCCTAGTTGCTAAGAGCGACTGTTGACCATCTCTAACTGTTAAATCATTCAAACTGACCATGTAACCACCTAGGACCTACACACTAATCATATTAACTAATAATTATTGCTTATTCCGTTTTGTATAAAATTCTTAAGTATCGATGATTATTACGATTAAGTGATACCATGGACTTTTCTTTAACATAGCACGATCTTGTTCATACTAAATGCTTAGTAGAAAATAGATAGGGAGAAATAATACTTATTGCCTTTTTGGACCTGGTCTAGCTCCCGCTGCTGGTGGAGCTGCTCTTGGGTATCTTGGTACAGGGCCTGGTATGTATTCTACACTAGGTCTTCCTATACCTTCCTGTGGATAAAGCTCCATGAGCTCATATACTTCTTCGGGTAGATCTAGTTTAACTGGAAGTCCCATTTCTTTGAGCTCTTCTGCTGTCATTGGATAGTCATGTGTATAATAGCCTTCAACAAGTCTAGTAGCTATTTCCTTCGCTTTATCTTCATTAACCTTATCCACTACTAAATCATAAACTAGCTTCTTCATTTGCTCAATAGCTTTCTCAGCTATGTCTGCGAGCATTAATGTCTCATCATTTACTCTCTCAATACCCTTTAGCTTAACAACTCTTATTACTGATGGTGCAGGGACATGAATACCTCTTTCACCTGCAACTAATTGAGGATCAAGAGGACCTAGAACAGCACATCTATCCATCCAAATCTCATCAGCTGCTAAGGCAATTAATGTTCCACCACTCATAGCATAGTGAGGAACTATTACTATTTTCTTGGCGGGATGTCTTTTAAGGGCCATTGCTATTTGAGATGCTGCTAACATTAAGCCTCCAGGTGTATGGAGTATGAGAGCTATTGGAGTATTTGGTGGTGTTGATCTTATAGCCCTCAATATCGCTTCAGAATCCTCAATCGATATAAATCTATATATTGGTATGCCGAAGAAACTTATCTTCTCTTGTCTATGTATCATTGTAACTACTTTAGCACCTATTTTAGCCTCTAATCTCCTAATCAAAGATGCTCTTTCTGAAAGTAATGCTTTATATCTTAACTGAGGTACTATGAAAACGCTGAATAGCCATAGAAAGAATAGAAGCCATATAATGTCTGCAAATCCGTAATCCAATGTACCTCACCACATATTTCTATACATATATAGTTGAAAAGCTATTTGCTCCACTTCGGTAATGTCTTTATACATCTGAGCAATAATTTCTTAGGGGCTATAAAGATGATTCTGGAGATCAAAGCATCGAAAATAACACTAGTTATTGATATACCTCCTGAATACATGCAAGACCTTGAAAATTTCTTACCATTCCGCTCAAGAGCTAATATCTGGAAGGAAGAACTATATTTCTCAATACCTACAGAGCTGAGGAATTTAGGAAAACCTGTAAGAAGCTATGAATGTGGAAAAGTGTATTATTGGCCGCCTGGGAAAGCTCTATGTATATTTCACGGAATAAGTGAGCCATATAGCGAAGTGTATTATGTTGGTGAATACATAGGGCCACTTCGTTACGTACCACTTGTAAGCAATGGCGAAGAACTCATTATATCTGAACACACAGTGGCTGAAGAGTACAGCAATGTTGTAAAGCTACTTACTAAATTAGGGTATAAAGCTGCAACACCAAGAATTCTAAACGATATAGAAGTTGTTGCATCAAAATATGTTGAGAATTTAAGGATAGCAACTACTTTATCCATTGAGGACTATGGAATATACATAGAGACAGAGCCCCTTTATAAATACTCAAATGACTACGTAACTAGAGCGGCTTCTACCATAGCAAAGAAGCTCATTAAAGAGAGATTTACATCAGTTCGTTTAGATTTAACCGAGGATGGGTATGTATGCATATCGGGTATAGCAAAGGATTTTGGAGAACTTAGAATAGTTCTTAGGGAAATAGAGCAAGCATATAGATTAGTAATTGATAGCGTAATTCTAGGATTTTTAGGAATGCCTAGAGCTAGGTCTATACATAGTATTTAAATACGGTTAGAGTCTTAGTGAAGCTCTCTTTAGAATTTCTAGCAATGTATTTAAATCTATATCTTTTTTAAGCTTAAGTACAGCCAATGACGCATGACCTCCAATGTCTTCGGCAATTCCACTAGAGTAGATAGTACCAGCTATCTTAGCTGCTAGGCCTCGTGGTGCTTTTATTACAAGTACTTCGAACTTCTCCTTTCTAGCTAGAAGAGCTACTGGCTGCTTTAGAATATGACGGATTTTAGAAGCTAGAGCTGTTGCACTTACATTAGTTATCTTTCTTGCATCTACAAATCTTAAATAACCTATTTTCTGAGCGCTCATAGCCAGATCTATTGCTATATCCTTAATTGCTTTATCAGCCTCAGTAGCTAGTTGTTTTGCTTTCTCAATAGCTTTATCAAGTGGTGGAGGTGTAGTGAATGGTAATGGAGATGCCATCCACTTTATAAGTCTCTCCCAAAGACTAAGGTCATGCTCAGCTTTTAGAGCTTTAGATATTGCTGATGCTAATTTAACCATATTACTAAGTTCTGGAGGAGCTTTAGCTCCTCTCTCCATGAAATTTACTGCTTGTGCAAAACTATCAAGTCTAATTGTTAGTTTAACTCCCAAGCTCTTAAGAAGTTGATAAATAAGTATGACTGTTGCAGAACGCCCAACTATAACTTCATCCATTATTTTCTCAAGTAGTTGTGAGTGATAAATAGTTGATAAGTGATGATCTACATATATCATCCTAGTTTCTTTACATTTTCTCCTGAAATCCTTTAGTATAGAATAATTGTATTTTGTGAATGGTATATCTAAGAATACTACACACTCAGGACAACCATATTCCAGTCTAGGTCTTAGGGCTTCTGAAAGAGTTCTAGGTGTAGCAGGTTTTAATTCAACACTTCTCTTTCCTCTTAAGGGATATATCCCTAGATAGCTCTGTGAGTAAAGTATCATTGCTGCCGAAACAACTCCATCTGCATCCCAGTCGGCTATGATAATTACTGGTTCAGTCAATTCGATCTCCTCATATCCATTTACTAATATAGCTCAGCTCAAGACATAATATATTTGTTTCCAAAACTCCTAGTCCTAGGTCATTATAGTTCTAAGTAGGTGGATGGGTTATGTAGGCCTCTATGAATCTTCCTTTAAACATTAGCTTTGCAAAAGGTGGTACATGTAATCTGGGCTTATTCACCTTAGTATCACGTAGTTCAACTATAAATATGAGAGGATATTCCCTCAGTTCAGCACTAGGTCTTAACGCAACTCTTGGTGTTAGGGTTTCAATCCAGTACTTAAGTCTAGGA
>QMXA01000142.1 GCA_003661905.1 Thermoprotei archaeon
ACCTTCACCTTTTAAAGACTTTAGAGTTGATGTTAATGTAGAAGCAATTACTGTAGGAGATAATCTACTACCTATCTTTGTTGCAAGCTCTTCGAAGAGATTTAAGTAAGGACTATATAGTAATTGCTCAGCTAGTTCTCTATGCAATTTATAGCTATACATAAGTTCTCTTATCTTCTCCTCAGGACTTGGGGGTTTGATTCTCTCAGCTTCTTCCAATATATCTTTCGTTATCTCTATTGGTGGGATATCTGTTTCTGGATACATACGTGCTGCACCTGGTTGGGGCCTCATGTAATGAGTGGTTCCATCAGGATTAGCAGCTCTAGTCTCTTTAGGAACACCATAGAGAGCTTGTATGCAACGATTCCTAACGGCTTCAAGAGCTTTTAGTGCTCTCTTAGCATCTGCTAATACGAGAACGAATGCATCTTTAGACGGGTCCCCATCTATTCTTTCAAATACCTTTAATACTTCATCCTTCGTTATTCCATAGTTAGGGAGTTCATCACTATGAATGATGCCTCCTACACCACCCCATTGTTTAGCGTAGTCTGCTAATTCAGTGCCGAATCTTCTGCCAGGCTGAATTTCTATACCTAATATACCCCTGAAATTAGGAAGTTTAAGGACGAATACTTTAGCCCCTTTCTTAGTAGCTTTCTTAATGAGTTTGCTCTTAGTATTTGAAAATATTTCAGTAACATCAACTATATAGCTACTCTTTATATCTTCTTCGCATACATTACGTCTCTTGAGTTCCTCGCAAATTTCTAGAAGTCTAAGTTGTCTCATAACTTCATATTCAACAATTTTAGATACTAATTCAAGTCTTTGAACACCTTTTATTTCAATCTTAGTACCTCCTTTTATTGAAATATTAAGATCTTGTCTTATTGTTCCTATACCTCTTTTTACTCTCCTTGTTAATCTCATTAGTAATCCTATAGTTTCGGCAACTTGTCTTGCTTGCTCAGGACTCTTAATATCTGGAGCTGTCGATACCTCTATTAATGGTATTCCTAATCTATCTAAATTGTAAGTTACTATACCTCTTTCCTCCTTAACTTTTCTAGCAGCATCTTCTTCTAACGCTATGGTCTGTATACCTACTCTTCCAGAAGGCACATCTATATACCCACCTAGTGCTATTATTGCTGTTCTTTGGAATCCAGTAGTATTTGATCCGTCAATAACTATTTTCCTCATAACATGTACTTCATCGACTATCCTAGCGTTTAGAGCCTTAGCTATTGCTATCGCTATTATTAATGCTTCTCTATTAAGGGGATGAGGTGGTTCCTCATCTAGCTCTACAAGGCATGAAGCATCTCCAGGCACTATGTATTCAAAGAGTCTACCTCTTTTGTATTCAAATAATGCAGCTTCATCTACCTCTCCAAGCTCGCTTTTAGTAGCTCTAAGAGCTCTGATTACCCTAGCAGCATTAGCTTCATCACTAACTAACTTAGTAGGACAGTTACAGAATAACTTAGATTTTGTATCTAATTGCTGATGTATTTCGAGTCCTACTTTCAAATCTAAATCATCATAGTTAATTTTATTCCCCATGATACCACCGTGGAAATAGCTCATATCTATGTACGGGATTAATTTCATAGACCATATTCGTTGTCATAAGCTTTCTTACTTCATCTGGATTCTGTGTTTGTGCAAGTACCCATGATAATTTAACAAATGCGGTTTCTGGGAGCATATCTTCTCCTGGTATAACTCCTAATGCTAATAGGTCTCTTCCTCTAGCATAAACATTCATATTTATTCTTCCAAAAAGGCATTGAGAAGTCATAACAACAATAATACCTTCTTCAATAGCTCTTCTAATCGCTGGCAGAGCTTCGGCTCTTATATGACCAAGGCCTGTACCCTCTAAAACTATGCCTTTGTATTTTTTATCTACTAAAAAATCTATTATTTCAGGATCTATTCCTGGATATACCTTAACTAGAGCTACCTTTGGTTCGAATTTAGGCCTTACTCGCATTTCTTCTAGGTTTCTACGTGGTAAGTACCTATTAGATAATAACTTAAGTTTATTAGTTCTTAGATCTACTTTAGCTATTGGAATATCATTAATGCTTTGGAAAGTGTCTCTTCTACTAGTATGCATCTTTCTGGTCTTAACACCTCTATGAACAGCTATGTATTCATCAGAGCTCATTCCATGCATTGCAATTACTACTTCTCCGAATGGAGCTTTAGCAGCTGTTATTACAGCTCCTTTGAGGTTATATGCAGCATCGGTGCTTGGTCTATCACTACTACGTTGAGCACCTACAAGGACTATTGGCGCTGGAAGATTTTGAATAGCAAATGCTAATGCAGCTGCAGTATAGGCCATAGTATCAGTTCCGTGAGCTATTACAACTCCATTAACTCCACTTTCAATAACTTTAGCAACTTCTTCAGCGATAATCTCCCAGTATTTAGAGGTCATATCTTCGCTGAATATACTCAATATAGTTTCAGATTCTATAACTGCTATGTCTAAGAGTTCAGGTACTATATCTAGGATCTCATCAACACTCATAGCAGGTTTTACAGCTCCAGTTTCATACTCAACTCTACTAGCTATGGTACCTCCAGTTCCTAGAATGAATACACGGGGGAGCTCACCAATTCTTTGTCTAGCTGAAGGTATAGCTTCAAACTTTATTTCTCTTGCCTTAGCTACTAGATCTATTTCCATTTTCCCAACAGTTCTGATACCTATGTTATATCCATTATCTAATTTAAGGACTAGAATTTGCTTTCCGGCAAATCCATGTCTAGGCATTAATATACCTTCATAAACCTCTCCATCCTTCCTAATCCTTATTCTAGCACCAATACTAGCTCCAATGGATTTGAGAATTTCCCTTAGTTTACCTGAATACCCTTTTAGGGGATCTTCATAACCCAAGCTTCGCACCGCTCCACTTATAATAAGATACAAAATCTGAATAAATTAGTAATTCAGGAAAAGAAGTTATCCTCTAGCCTTCTTAGGCACTGATGATGGCGGTACAACTGTTGGAACAGGTAAGCCCTGGGCTTTCCTTTCTCTGATCCAAAATTCGCGCCTATTTCTAACTCTAGGCACTAAGTTCCTTCTAGGTCTAGCAGGTATTTTCGGAGTTTGGCTCCTTACCTTACCTGCTTTTGTAAGTGAGCCGTGGGATGGCATTTTTATCGGCCTCTGCTAATAATCTTTTATCGACTATATAAGTCCTTATCTGAGTCTCTATTAACCTTTATATACGCAGCGACCCTAAGTAGCTATGGCTATGGTGAATTGTTATGAAGCTATATATAGCAGAGAACATAGCTGGTGCATTTGCTCTTGATGAAAATGGTAATATTATGGATTATGAACTACATCCAAAAGATTTAGGGGAGTTAGTTGAAGAACTTCTAAAACTAGAGGAAGGTAAGGCGTCAAATACTTTACTAAAGCTTCTTGATAAGTTGGGTAATAAATACAAACCTAAGGAAATAGAGATAATAGTTGAAGATCACGATATTGGACGTGTTATATCTGAGAAGGGATTTGGTGTTAAGGTAGAGCCAGGAGCTTATGTACTTGTGTCATTCCGAGAGAGATTACCTAGATTAGCTATTGAACTTGGATTCATTACTTCAGAAGATGAGTTTAGAAGCTTAGTGCATAGAGTAGGAATAGAACTTACTAGGAGAAAATTAAGAAGAGTAGCTCAGAAGAGAGATCTATTAGCTATACAAAGTATTAGAGCGATAGATGATATAGATAAGACTCTGAACCTTATGGCAGCTAGACTAAGAGAATGGTACAGCATACATTTCCCAGAGCTTGACGACTTAGTAAGAGAACATCTAGATTATGCAAAAATAGTTGCTGAACTTGGACATAGAGATTCTATAGGTGAGGAGAGTTTAAAGAAACTTGGCTTCTCAGAAGCTAAGGCTAGAAGAATAACTGAAGTAGCTAAGAGAAGTATTGGTGCTGATCTCTCAGATTTTGATATAAGACCTATTCAAACGTTTGCGAGTATAATGCTTCAACTAGCTGAATTGAGAAGAAGCCTCGTAGGTTATACTAGTGCAGTGATGAAAGAGGTAGCTCCTAATGTTACAGAACTCGTAGGACCATTACTGGGTGCTAGATTACTAAGTCTAGCAGGTAGCTTAGAGGAACTCGCAAAACTTCCTGCAAGTACTGTACAGGTATTGGGTGCTGAAAAAGCACTATTTA
>QMXA01000143.1 GCA_003661905.1 Thermoprotei archaeon
ATCTCTTGATGGTAAGAATCTCCTAACCCAATGTGGTGGTGTTTGTAATTCTCTGTATGAAACTGGTAATCGAGGCTTTACAGCTCCAGCTTTATTTATTCTACCAAGTAACTGGACCTTTATCTTGCCCCATCTACCATCATCTATGTATTCAAATTCTCCTACATAACCATATCTTTGCATAACTCTTAATACTCTTGCAATTAGCTTGGATGCTGGCCATATTACTACTTCGGATTTTCTCCTCATTTCCGCATTAGTTATTGCTGCAAGAGCATTCGCTAGAGTATCCATGACTGTCATGGATATCACCTCTAACTATACTTCTTAAACCCCAGAGACATAGCTACTTCTCTGAAGCATTGTCTACATAAATATAGTCCATATTTCTGAATTACAGCATCACGACTCCCACAGCGCCTACACACTTGTACTCCCCGACCATATTTCCTCACAGCTGGTGGCCTGAATTTACCCATTACTATCACCTAGGTGCAATCCTAACTCCTAGAAGTAGTTCTAGGAATAATATAGATTCTTCTCTCGAAACTCTATGTCTTCTGGGAATTCTGGATTTTTTACATCGTCTTCTTCTTACAATTCTGAAACCTGGCCTTTCGAGTGTGAGTGCAACATCCATACCGAATATACCTATTTCTGGATCGTACTTAACACCTGGTAGAGCTATGTGCTCCTTAATCCCAAACGCTACATTTCCATATTCGTCAAAGCTGGATGCTTTCAAGGTATAATTGACGGCATATAGAGCTTTCTTAAGAAAACTAAGAGCTTTCTCTCCTCTTAGTGTAACCATCACAGCTATATTCTCTCCGCGTCTAATTCCGAATTCTTTTATAGTTCTCTTGGCACGTCTAAATGCTGGTTTTTGCCCTGTAAGAAATTCAAGAACTTGAGCTGCTTTATGGAGTTTATCGCCCGATTGTCCAACACCTATATTTACAGTAACCTTAGCTAATCTGGGTACAAACATTGGGTTTTCCCTCCATTTCCTTAGTATTTCATCAACAGTCTCTGGAGGTAAGTAACTTGATTTAATAGTGCCGGGTTCTGGAATGCTGCTTAGTGTCAGTACTCTAGGCTTGATGAGAGCTGTTGGAGTAACTTCGCTCTCTTTTGGCGCTTGAGCTTGACTCATCCTCCTACACCTTCAGAAAGTGTTACTAATGGTTTATCGCTTCCAACTATGAATATCTTATCGAGTGTTGTTTGAAACTTATTTCCTTCTAAGTCTTCGAGAGTTACTAGAGTTCTCTTTCTACCAATGCCTTGTTGAATTTCTAGGATCTTTCCTATACGTCCTACATTTCTACCTCCAATAGTTACTGCTAGTTTCCCTTTCTCGAATGGAATGTATTCAAGTATTTCTTGTTCCGGTATAGATAATTTTAATGTTCCCATAGTTTTGTACTTATCCTCTACAGGATTTGTTGGATCTCTTACCTTAACAAGTACATTGCGTCCATCGTGTAGATTTAGTTGTACATGGCCTCCTTTCACTATGGTTTTATTCTCAATTCTACAGAGTTTGAATCTTGCCTCTTCCTCCGATATTCTTACTAAGGTCATGAACTTTACTGGGTGAGGAACTAGTCTAAAGAATTCATTGGTTGGTACAATTTCTATTACATCCATGAGACCTACCGGGAATTTGTAATTTCTACGAATCTTACCATCTACTTTTATTTTTCCTTCAGCAATTATTCTACGTGCTTCTCTAGCTGTCTCGGCATAACCAAGCACATCTCTAACTATAATTAGTAGAGGTAAACATCTTTCAATAGGATGTGGACCTGGTATGGGCTTAACTACCCATTTATATTCCTTTCTTAAAATAGGCCAAAAAGCAGGAGCTGCAAGCCTTTTCAAATGTTTTTTACTACCCATTCTTGCCATTTCTATCACCTCCCTTTCTTCTCCTCACTAATTTCCGTTGTACTGGATTCTTCTTGTTCTGGAGGCTTAGAAATTCTTCTAGATGTTTCTACTTTGCCTATTGACTCTCTAGCCATTCTCCTACGCTCAATAATTTTCTTCCTAACTTTATCCACTTCACCTAGTTTTATTATCATTACCTTTGATGGATGTATTGGGTAGTACACAGGTGTACCATCGGCTCTCTTTATCGTTACCCCTTCTATATGTATCCTTACTCTTCTAAGATCAACCTCGACAATTTTACCTTCATGACCTTTCCAATCACCACGCATTATTCTAACAACATCTCCTTTCTTAACAGGTAAGTTCCTAATCCCTAATTCCTTTCTTAGCTCTGGAGAGAGGGGAGCAGTAAGGAGTTTGTGACGTAAGTGCAGAGGCATGTTATAGAGAAAACGCCTTTGTTTCCTAGGTTGCAATGATGTTACACGTGTCATTCATTACACCTCAAACTATTATTGTAGCTAGGTTAGCTATTTGAGACCAGCGCTCAGCAGCTTCTCTAGCTATTGGCCCACGAACCTCTTTACCCTTAGGTATTCCTTCAGGTGTTATTATAACACATGCATTGTCTTCAAATGCTACCCATGTGCCATCAGGTCTTCTATATGGTTTTTTCTGTCTTACAATTACAGCTCTAAATATTTGACCCTTCATTTCCGGAGTTCCTTTCTTTACACTAACTACTACAACATCACCTACACTTGCAAATGGAATACGACGTAATCTTGTTTTAATTTCTGGTACTCCAACTACTAGTACCTCTCTTGCACCACTATTATCAGCCACAACAAGTCTTGTGCCTACTTGAATTCCTGGTGAATGTCTTCTCCTAGGAAATGATGCTCCACCCTTTACTTTTTTAACCATGGATTATCACCCTTTAGCTCTTTCTAATATCCCTAAAACCACAAAAGCAACACTTTTCGCTAAAGGCCTTGTTTCACCAATGAGCACTAAATCTCCCTCCTTAGCATTAATACATGGCGGATTATGTGCATGTATTTTGTTTCTCCTTTTTTCATACCTCATGTATTTAGGTATGTATACTAAATAATCTCGCTGTACAACTACTGTACGATGCATCTTAGCCTTCACTACTTTGCCTACGAGTAGAAGGCCATGTACTCTAATCTCTCCATGCCATGGACACTTCTTATCATTACATGTAGTTTCTGGAGGTTTTAGGCCTGGATACTTTATTCCTATATCCTTTGCCTTTGTTGTGCTCACTTCGACACCCTCTGGGTCTTACAAATCAGTATCTTAGCTTTTTAACTCTATCTTCTGGTCTTCCAAGAATTCTTGACCCTTCAATTACAACCTTCTTACCACTAGGTAGTTCGAATTCAAAAACTCCATTCTCCTTCATAACAATTATCTCTTTATTGCTCTTTAAATCTCTAATTATAAGAGTCTTCATAGTTTCCCAAATTACTATACCTTCTCTATTTACAAGAGCTGGATCTGTATGGAGTAAAATCTTGGTTCTCAAACCTATGAGCTCATGATATGGCAAATTCCTGGGGTTGTGTTTCATTTCTTACCTTTCTCTATCTTTCTTTTTTCCTCGTTTATTATCGTTAATATTCTAGCAATATTCTTTCTTACAATTCTAATCCTAGAAGTATTATCTAAAGTACCCATTTTAGCTTGTGCTCTGAGCTTCATTAGTTCTAAACGTAGATCCTCTAGAAGCTTTATCCTTTCCTCCATAGTCATAGATCTAATCTCATCTGGATCTATGCTCATGACATTTCACCTCTAGGAGTTGGACCTTGTGTAGAATTAGTAGCTGTCTCCATAACTTTCTCAGGTGCCGTAATTTCTGTGTAGTCAGCAGGCATACCTGGTCTTGTGATTAGAACTTGGACTCCGAAAACTCCTGGCTTTAAGAGAACATGAATAACTGCTCTATCAACTAGCTTTAAACTTTGCTCACCAGATTTGTATATCTTGCCTGCACTTAATTTTTCATACCTAGCTCTTTCAGTCCTTAACTTACCACTAATAATTACTTCACATCCAATAGCACCAGCGCCCATTATCCTTCTAAGAGCTATGTATGCGGCTCTTCTGAAATGTATTCCCCTTTCAAGTGCAACTCCTATTCTCGAAGCCATAACCCTAGCGTTAAGCTCTGGATTCTCTATTGATGTAACTGTTATTTGTGGATTTCTAATTTTGAAAAACCTCTCAAATACGCGTTGTAGTTTCCTTACGGTCTCTCCTCTTCTACCTATTATGAAAGCCGGTCTATC
>QMXA01000144.1 GCA_003661905.1 Thermoprotei archaeon
AGCTTTACTCTTATCCCTATAAACTGTTATTCCTTTGCATCCTAATTTCCATGCTAATAGATATACGCTACGAACTTCATCCACTGAAGCTTCATTCCTCATATTCACTGTCTTTGAGACTCCCGCATCTACGAATTGCTGCCAACTTGCTTGATGAAGTACATGCCATATAGGCTTTATGTCGTGGGCTGTTCTGAATAACTTTCTAATAGTCCTTGGAAGGAATGGAATTGTCGCAGCTGTACCTTCTTCGGCTACTATCTTTATTAATTCTGGTTCATCTAATTCATATCTCCTAAGGTAGTTAAGGAATAGTTTATTAACTTCTATGAAGGTCCCAACAGTTACTCGTCTTACAAAGGCTAGTGCAAATATTGGTTCAATTCCACTACTGGTACCTGCAATTATGCTTATTGTTCCTGTAGGTGCTATACTTGTTACACATGCATTACGGAGACCGTATCTAGTAATTTCCTCCTCTACTAAACTCCAATCAACACTAGGTCTTTCAGAGAGAATACTCTTAATTCTTCTAGATGGTTTAAGGGTAATTCCTGCTTGCTTTAGTAATTCTTCAACAGGCTTGGTAGATCTCCATGTAGGTCTATAACGTTTAGAATCCCAAGTTGGGAATGGATTTCTTTCCTTTGCAAGATTTATGGATGCTCTAATTGCGCAATACTCAATCCACTCAGCTAAGTAATAAGCGAGATATATTGCGTCTACAGAGTCATAAGGTATACCTAGTTTTATTAACATATGTGCCCAGCCCATAACACCAAGACCTATCTTCCTAGCTCTTTTAGCTGCTCTTTCAAGATGATATAGAGGCCATTTAGCAGCATCGATTACGTTATCCAAGAACCTAACAGCGGTGTAAATATCATTAGCTAGTCTATGCCAGTCAATGTGTGGCTTATTATTTCTATCATAATATACATATTTCTCTAGATTTATGCTTCCTAAATTACAACTTTCCCAATCGAGTAAAGGTTGTTCACCACATGGATTTGTAGAACTTATTTTACCTAGGTACCACACTGGATGTCTTCTATTTATGGTATCTAGGAATATCATACCTGGATCGCCGGAATCCCATGCAGATTTAACAATGTCTTCGAAAATTCGCTCAGCATCTATCCACTTGACAATTGCATCTTCTTTCTTAGCTATTACCATAGCTTCGTCAATGGTTATTATTTTGCTTCGATCAAGTGGTATTGATCCTCCATTAGCTTCTAACTCTTCAATAATTTCTTCAGCTACCCAATCCTCTGTAATATAATTCCTAGCTCTTGCAATAGCGTAGTATCTAGAGTCATAAGGTGTTCCATTTGCTAAGTATGTTTTTCTGGGATTTATTAGAGGAATTGGTTTACTCTCCTCTACAGCTTTCATGAAGTAATCGTATGCTCCTATCGATATGTTGAAGTTTTGAAGTTGAACATCCTTTAATTCTCCGCTCTTTGATTTTATGAATTTCTCAATATCTAAATGCCAAGAGTCAAGAATCCCCATATTCGCTCCTCTACGTCTACCGCCTTGTTTAATTACTTCTGTAACAACATCGAAGAGCTTCATGAAACTAACAGGCCCACTAGCAACACCAGCCGTGCTCGCTACAACATCTCCTTCAGGTCTTAATTCTGAAAAGTTAAATCCAGTACCACCACCTTGCTGCTGGATTAAGGCCATTGCCCGTACAGCATCCATTATCCCTTCTCCATCAGGCGTGGTCATTGAATCTCTTACAGGTAGAACAAAACATGCAGATAGAACTCCTAGTCTAGTACCTGCATTCATTAATGTTGGACTATTAGGTAGAAATCTCCTAGTAGATAGTAACTCATAGAATTTCTCCTCATAATTCCTTACATCTCCTTCAGAAGCTCCATAGATTCTCTCAATCTCAGCTATTGCTTTGGCAACTCTCTGGAAAACCATTTGTGGCGTTTCTCTATATCGGAGAGTCTGAGGATCTCTTAGTATGTATCTCTGCTCCATGACCTTAAGAGCTGGATAGCTCAGTTCGAGATCCTGTGAATCGAATTTTCCATCCCAATTATCTTTACCATATACATCTTGGTATATTCTAGCTAATACGTAGTACTTAGCTGCTTCTTCCCATTTAGGATTCTCTATGAGCTTTTCAATCATTAATCTCTCAATTCTATCCGCGATCTCTTTTGTACTGAGTTCTTTCTTACTAGCTATTTCAGTTAGTAATTGTTCAATTATTGAATTAGCGTATGCTTGGCTAAGACCAGCATTCTTGCAAGCTAAGAAGACACTTCTAGCTACTTTGTCTATAGAGAAATTTTCCCTACGACCACTACGCTTAATGACTGAGATACTAGCCACTCTAGATGTCATTAGCCAGACACCTTCTGCAATTAATTAAGTGCGCTCAGAGCTTATTAGAGAGTTGCTAAGGCGAGATAGGTATTATCTTGCTCAGAGAGATATAACTCCACTAATATTCCAGTAAGACATTAGTATGGCAGTACTACTGATCTCAGAAACCTTCATCAAAGTAAATTCGAATAAGTGGAGTATTATTGGAAACATTCAAGAATAGTTGAATAGGATCAAACACAATAAGTACAATAGTTATAGTGTGGTGAGAGCTCCAGTGTCTAGGAGGCGTAGAGGAAAACGAAAGAAGCTAGAAAAGGAAGAGAAAGAAACAACTAGGAAGAGAAGGAGAAGAAGCTATACTAGGAGAAGAAGAGAATTCGATGCAGAGGCATGGCTAAAGAGAAATATTGAAGAACTAGCACAAAACCTGGGTCTCGATACTCTAGGTCTTACGAGAGAGGAGCTTATTGAAGCACTTGTAAAGATAGTTGAAGAATTAGCTGGAGCTAGTACTTATATAGATGTAAATACTATGGTTAAGAGATTTAGAAGGTATTATGATAGAATTGCTCCACTAATAGCAGCGAACATTGCTGAAGTACGAGCACATATGACTAAGGAGCAGTTAGAATTTGTTGCAAGTAATATAGGGGATTTCATATTAATATTTGCACCTAAACTCTATAGTGAAGCAAAGAGACTAGGTTACTCTGAAGATCTTATGCAGATACTGCAACAACAATGGATAAGAGCTTGGATTAACAGAAGAGGTACTCCAATACCTCCCAGATGTCCTAAATGTGGATTTAACGCATTAACACCTGATTTAACATGTCTAGTATGTGGCGTAGCTCTAAGTGATAAAGAACTCAAAGCTAGTCCCGAATTCAAATATATGTTTAAAGAATTCATTAAAAGAGCAAGTACAGAAGAGCTTGAATACATATTGAAAGCAGGCTACGTAATACTTAGTGCTCATGAAGTGAAATCCCCGAAAGAACCTAGAACTAAGGTTGATATAGAGATATTCCTATCAGCTAATGAAAAGGAAGAGATAAGAAAGGAACTGAGTAATCGTAGGGAATCTCAGAATTCATCAAGAGCAAATTGATTAAAGTTTCAATTAATTAAAGTTATTCATCAACTTTTAGGCATAGTTACAGCAATAAATAATCAGGGGTCTAGCTGGTGAAATTATTAGAATCTCATAGCGATCTAAGAATGTTCATTAAAAATAATGAAATAGCACTCATAGCATTCTTAGATATGAATAAAGCTAATGACAGATACTTCCACGATGTATTAACGGTTTTGGAAAGAAGAGCAGGTTACATGATATCATTCGCTTTCGTAGACATAGGTAAAGATTCAGATTCTCAAGCACTCTTACCCCAAGGTAGAGTAACACCTTTGGTGAGGCTATATGTAAGAGGTGTGAAGACTTTTGAGCAAGAAGGTTGCTTTGGAGAATTCCTAAGCGATCTTGCAGCTTTGAAACAAGGGATAAAGGATGTGTTAAAAAGTAGAGGATATAAAACACTTTTCTAGAGTAGCTCTAATAACAAAGGATTACTAATAGATTATCGAGGGTTTGCATCGAGCATCATAGTATCAGAATTCTCGAGCATTGATGTAGTACTCATTCAAGCGGAATCTTAATGATGGTTACTCGCACCATGACTTGCAAAGTCATTTGAATTATTTACTATGTTAATAATACTTAGATTTTGAGAATTACGATTAAATATTATTTGCATATATAAAATTCAATTTGTTGAAGCTGCATCCGCCTACCTTGGAATTTTCTACATCTCTTGAATAAAGTTTTAAAGTTTCTGAAGTAATACTGAATAAGGG
>QMXA01000145.1 GCA_003661905.1 Thermoprotei archaeon
ACTGGAAACACTGTTAGAGCACAGATAGCAGCATTATTACAGAATTGGTGGAGTAGGTTAGGATTCAGAGTAGTTGTAGAAACTTACACATGGCCTGTGTACTTAGATAAAGTAGATAAATTCGACTTCGATGTATCGATCCTAGGATGGATACCTGATTACTTAGATCCAGATAATTACTTAACACCATTCGTATGGGGTGGTGGAGAGTTCAAGGAACTTAAATACTATAAGAATGTAGCAGCTGAAGATGTTGGTAAATACATATCAAAGGTCGAGAGATTTGTAGAAACCGAGAAATTCATAGTAGTTATCGGTCCTAAAGGAACTGGTGCAACATTTACCCCACCAACTACTGAGAAACCCATACTGGTTGTCAGTTATGTACTTGATGAGGAAGCTACCAAGAAGAATTGGGAGAATCCCGTAGCTATGGTAACGGTAGGAGCACCAAACTGGAGGGATATACCTGTAAGTGCACTTGTAAAATTATCGCAGCAAGTGCTTGATCCAGAAGCTAGAGAAGCTGTAATACAAGCTGCTGTGATAATATTCAATAATGAATGCCCAATGATAATGCTGGGGCAAGCAGTCACAGGTGAGAACCATGGAAGCTGGGTCAAGGATGTTTACTACCCATTGACACTGTTCATGAGATATGATTTAGTATGGGAAACCAGTGATGCTCCTGTAGTTGATACAGGAGTTCTAGGTATAAAGAATGATCCAAAGACTCTAGTCATAACAACATTTGGATGGCCAGATAGTCTTGATCCAGCTAAGAGCTATGAATCCTTTGGCTGGGAAATATTCCATCAAATCTACGATACTTTAGTTACTTATTGGAAGGAAGAAACAGAGCCAATACCTGATCTGGCAGTTGCATGGGCATTTAGCAAAGATGAAACAGAGGTTTACTTTGTTATGAGAGGTGATGTAAAAGCCTATGATCCATGGAATGATAAACTCTATGATATAGATGCTACAGATGCGCTATTTAGCATATGGAGAGTTGCTAGATTGAGACTTGATCCTTCATGGATGATTTATCAATTCATAGATGTTAATGCATCAACAGTATTAACAGAGTCAGAACTTGATGATATTCTAAAGACTGAAGGGCTTGTAGCGGTATACAAAGGCGAGATGAAGGAAGTAAGGAGCCTAGATGAATTACTAAGCTTCTTTGACTATAAAGGACCTACAGCAGGAGTTGTCAAATTCAAACTATACTTCCCATATGCACCAATAATACATGTATTCGTAACCAAAGTAGCATCAATAATACCAATGGAATATGCACTTGGAGATAAGTATGATGAAGCACTTGCTGCATCAAACAATGGTAGAGATCCATCAGTATGGGCTAACTATGTAGGTATAGGAGAAACAGATGAAACACACAAGCTCATACATGAATATCCTGTAGGTACAGGTCCCTACTATGTAGCAGATTACAAAGAAGATGCATACATATTGTTAAAGATTAATCCATATTACTGGAATGCAGCACTTTGGGAAGAGATTTTCGGATACAAGCCAAGTTCTTAAATAATTAAAGTAACTATTTTTATTTAACTTTTTCAACAGCTTTTTTGAGCTCATCTATGAATTTATGTATATGGGCCTCTCTGATATGTGGCATTACAACTACCCTAATTGCATTAAACATTGATGATGGGTATGCATATAGTTTTCTACTCCATAAATATTGAAAGATTTTCCTCTTGGGTTTAGGAAGTTTTATGCAGACAATTGGTAGTATAGGCTCTATTACGAGCTCAAACCCTGATTCAGAAGCTAGTTTTGCTAATAGTTTAGCATTCTTCAGCATTTTCTTAGATAACTCTATGTAGCCTTCAATTCCTGTAGCTCTTAATATAGCCCAAGTAGCAGCTGCAACACCACCGCATCTAGTTCCTAAAAGACCTTTCTGCCTCCCAGTAGGCATGTAGGATGCTGTAAAGTATATTTTCGAAAAGATCGCTTCAGATCTAAAGAGTAATAAGCTACTAGGTATCGGAGCTAATCCACATTTATGAGGGTCAAGAGTTATAGTTTCTACGCCTTGTATTGAGAAATCGAAATCAGGAAGCTTGTATCCCGCCATTTTTAGAAATGGTATGATAAATCCTCCATATGCTGCATCTACATGAATCGGAATTCCAAAATCCTCTGCAATTTTCCCTACTTCAGCTATAGGATCTACGACACCAAGTTCAGTAGTCCCCGCTGTTAGGGCTATGGCAACAACATTATCTCTATACCTTCTTACCTGAGTTTCTATTTCAGATATATCAGCTCTATAACCTTCATCTAAACCAACTTCAATAACCCTTAACCCAAGTATCTTAGCAGCTTTGTGTATTGAGAAATGAATAGACATTGGAGCTATGATTACTGAACCTCTTCTCATTTCCCTCAATGTATACATAGCAGTGATGTTTGACTCAGAACCTCCATAAGTTATTAATCCAAGAG
The DNA here is from genome assembly GCA_003661905.1 of Thermoprotei archaeon. Taxonomy (GTDB): domain Archaea; phylum Thermoproteota; class Thermoprotei_A; order Sulfolobales; family Ignisphaeraceae; genus B12-G17. The sequence goes on from QMXA01000145.1 coordinate 2,482, forward strand.
GTTTTGGATTTTTAAGTAAAGTAGAAACCATTCTAATAACTTCATATTCAAGCTTCGCGGTTTCGGGAAAAAGTAGAGGGTCATTGAGATTAGTATCTATAAATATTTTATAAGCTTCAATTGCTATCTCGGAGGGTTGAGTAATCATAGAACCCAGAACTTCGCCCTTGATATAATTTGGATCCTTAGTTCTGCGTTCTACAAGCGAGCGTATAACCGATAGGGGTTCTTCACCTTTCTCCGGAATACCCATAGCGCTTCCCTCCCATAACTTGGTTATAAGCCCACTCAGCTCTATATGAAGTTCTAGCTAGGGGGTGTGCCACTACAGCCTTAAACCCCATTTTATAAGCTATGCTCTCCAATTTCTTAAATTCATCTAGAGGGACTATACGAGCTACAGGTACTTGCTTAGTTGTAGGTCTAAAGTACTGGCTCAGAACTAGTATATCACAATTAACATTTCTCAAATCCCTCATAGTCTTTACAACCTCATCGAAATTCTCTCCTAGACCCAAGATTAAAGAGGACTTCGTAACTATATTAGGTTGAAGCTCTTTGATCTTTTTGAGTATGTATAGAGATTGTTTATAAGAAGCTCTTCTATCCCTTATTAATGGAGTTAGTCTTTCTACAACTTCTACATTATGTGATACGACATGGGGATGAGCATCTAAAACCAGCTTTAATGAATTCAAATCACCCTTGAAGTCGGGTATTAGGACTTCAATAATTATACCTGGATTTAAGTCCTTAATCCTTTCAATAACCTTTGCTATATGCCTTGCACCACCATCATTGAGATCGTCTCGAGTTACTGTAGTGATGGTTACATATCGTAAACCTAGTTCTTTAATGGCTTTAGCAATTCTGTAAGGTTCTAAGGGATCTGGAGGTCTTGGATTACCTTTCTTAACAGAACAAAATAAACAATTTCGTGTACATATATCACCGAGAACCATAAATGTGGCAGAACCTCTACTCCAGCACTCAAGTATATTTGGACAAAAACTTTCTTCACAAATAGTCGCAACTTTGCTATTAGTTATTATGGAGACAATTCTCTTAAAATTCTTATCCATTCTTACCCTTATATAGGCCTTATAATTCATATCCAGACCCTTATTAAGTTATCCACTAAACTACATTCTGAATTCAAGTATTAAAGCATGTTTAATATGCATCTATAGAGTAAAGATTCTGATAATTCTATGCTTATGAAATAAAGGTCGTATAACATATTTAGAAACAGTAAATATCTTCACCATTTATATTCCATTTCTCATTCCTATAGCGGCATCTAGCTAATTTAAATGCTAAGTCTTTTTCATAAGATGTCATTTCTTCTTTCTCTAATTCTATATCAAGAGCTATGGAAAAGCCCTTAACTAAACTTCTTATCACAATCTCTAAATCTACACTAGGTATTAGCTCTTGTAGAGTTACTATATAGTTCTTTAAATCAGATGGATTGAGATTTCTATGATATTTAAATATTCTAACCCATATTTCTGGTCTGAAGCCTATGAGTAAAGTTCCATGCTGTAATATGAACCTCCCTTCTATTCTCTGTGCGGCTCCTGATATCTTTCTATTACCAACAAGTACATTACCTCCCTGAATTGCTCTAACGTTCTCAATATTCATTAATTCAAGACCCTTTACTATACC
>QMXA01000146.1 GCA_003661905.1 Thermoprotei archaeon
ATTTCAGAGAATGCTGTTCCTGGCAATACTACTACTCCATAGTTGTATAGAAGATAATCAACAAATTGTTCCACACTTAACCCAGTCTCCCTTAGTACTTTGGATATTCTTGGGAACATATAAAATGCTCCTGTACTCTTCCAAACCTCAAATCCAGGAATCTTACTGAGTAATTCATGCATTCGATCTCTACGTTTCTTAAATAGCTCTACCATATGTTTAACAGGTTCCCAAGAACCTTTGAATGCAGCTACACCACCTATTTGGGCAAAACTTACAGGGCAGCTATAGACATTAGTTGCTAGTCTTACTATGCTATCTGCAACCTCTCTCCTAACAACAAGATATCCAAGACGCCAACCAGTCATTGAAAATGTCTTACTAAGTCCATTTACATAGAGTATGTAGTCTTTCCAATCAGGATCTAATAATACACTTCTAAATTCTACTTCACCATATACAAAATTATCATATATTTCATCTACTAATAGTAGTAACTTATTATCTTTAGCAATTTCACATATCTTACTCACTTCACTAGGTGTAAATATAGCGCCTGTTGGATTATGAGGATTATTGAGAACTATCATTTTTGTCTTCTCCGTTATTGATTTTTCAATGGCTTCTATGTCAAGCTTGAATCCTCCTTCTGCACCTTCAAATCTTAGTGGTATGTACTTAGGTATTCCGCCAAAGAGTCTTGTTACTTGACCATAAGCTGGGTAAGTTGGATCCGGTATGATGACTTCATCACCAGGCCTTATGTAGCTAGCTATAGCTAGTAGTATAGCTGTTTTAGCACCCGTAGTTACTATTACTTCACGGGGATCTACACCTGCATTATATCTTTTATTAAGGTACTCAGCAATTGCCTCTCTAAGCTCAGGAATACCTGCAGTTTCTGTATATCCTGTGAATTTCTTATCTAAAGCTTCTTTTGCTGCATTAATTATATGTTGAAATGTTGGAATATCGGGCTGACCTACACCAAAACTTATGACCTCAATACCTTTGCTTGCAACCTCTCTAGCCTTTGCTATATAAAGGAATGCTTTTTCACCACCCATAGTAGCTATTACATTCTTTATATTTAAAGTGGGTGATGACAAATAACCACCTCGCACTATAAGTATATGTATTGCTCAAAAATAGGTTATGTCCTACCTGATTAAGTAATTTAAGCTCTAAATAGTGATTTAGATAGGGATGATCTAATCTCTCCCTCCTGAGAGATGATGAAGCTGGCCTGGAGTGACTAATATGCTTTTATTCCTTATAAATAACTATATTATTCATGGAGATGAAGAATTCCTCCGGCACTGAAACGTGATGAGAAGGCATTTGTCAGATCCATAGAGGTGAATCCTTGAAGCTACGTCCAAGAATAGTGATAAGAGCTATTCTCATACCTCTAATCATAGGTTTATATGGATTTGGAATTCTTCTACTCATATTCCTAGTAACACAGCTGATTCTAGATATTTTTGGACAATTAGTAGCTTTTACAATTATGGTATCTCTGATAATACCCTCTCTTTATCTCTGGTACATATTAACTAAGTTAATAAGGTCTAGAGCTACTACTAAACACAGATGAAGAGCTTGACCGCTACTGAGATCTGATGAGAAAGGTAGCCACTGAAGGGGATGAAGAGACTTGCCCCCCAGAGATTGGTGAAGACATTACCGCGAACTGACCCTTTAAATAATTCTCGGACAAAGCATCACGGGAATCCCCATGCATAATAGATCACGCTCAGATGTCCCATGCATGGACTTGGAATCCCTATGCATAAATGCTGCAAATATAATCAAGTTGAGAAGCTCCATGAAAAAAGCATTACTTCCTAATGCTGCTCTAGGGCTTAAGTGTTTACCAAGTATTAGCAGAATTCTAGGATTAAGTAAAGCTATTGCAAATTGTCGAGATGGAATAATTAGACTTGTAGATAGTACTAGTACTCTGGATATAATATGTGTAGAAGGTGAGGAGCTCCATACCGCTCAAAGCCCTCTAATACCAATAAATACCCAATGCCCTTGGAACCCTCCTAATCTTAGAAACCAATTCGAGGAAATAGCTAGGAAATATTTCGAATATTCAAGTGAAGAAGTCTATCTAAATCCACTTCCTTGGGACAGATTAGAATTACTTATAGATGATGATCAATTCTCAATCATCAGCTGTAAAGCATCAGCATCATGTAAAGTGATGAAGCCTAAATGGAATAAGAAGTCAATGGACAGAATAATTATTGGTGATAGGAGATCTAGAATTGAAATACAGGTAAATAGTATAGAAATTATATCAACTCATGAACACTTCTCAATTAAAATACCCAGTACTATGAAGAGAGAAATTCTTGAATATCAAAACTACATGATTATTGTATATGAAGATTTCTTGGTGTTTATAAATAGACTTCAACCTACGGAGCTTAGAATATTTACCGAGAAAGAGACTATGGTCGATATTAAATCTTCAGTTATTGAACCTCAAATATTCTTCCAGCAGCCTTTATCGGTAATGAACTTTCGATACGGGGAAGATCTGATTATTCATAGTCCATGGATAGCTATTAAAGGTCCTAGTACTACACTAACTCTATCTGCAAGGTCTTCAAAGTGCGAGATAAAGGATAAAGGTACAGTATTGAATGTAAATGTTAAGGGTTGGATTAAAGTGGGAATAGACTTGAACTATATTGCTCAAGCACCTTGGAGATTTTCATGGGAGCAATTAAATACCATAATAAAATCCCATTATACAAGTAAACAATCTATCATAAAGTTGTCGCCTAAAACCATAGTACCCATAGCTTTAGGAGTAGAAGAAGACTACGTACACTTAGCTTTAACAACATTTAGTGAGAATCCGCATATGTTGAAAGTGACTTCAGATTATTTAATAATCGATGCTCAATTACTTAGTGAGTGTTTACAAAATGTAACTAAATTATTAAATAACTCTATTCTAACTACGGCTTTGCCTTGTTACTTAGTATTTCTAAAGCTAAAGTTAGTAAGACCTTTACAAAAACCTAAATTACTTAGCTCTGTATGAAGCTTCTATAATGGCTTTTAGCAATTGATCTTCATAAGGAACTCCAATAAACTCAGGTCTCCCATTAATAACTATTACTGGAACCGTCATTACTCCATACTTATCAGCTATATCAGAGTTTTCATATGCCTCTATGATCTCAGAGATTATTGCTTTATTACCACTTTTGTAGGATTCAAAAGCAAACATATTGCTTAAGAGAGCTGCATAAGGGCAGTAGGGACACTGTGGAGTGACTATGACTTCTATGTATATGGATTTAGTTATATGAGAAATCCTCCTCTTTGTTATATCAGATAAACCGGATTCACCTACACTTATCCTTATGATAGTCTCTACAATTCCTCTTATCTCCTCACCAGCTGGTGTCCCTGTATATCTTATAGCTCCATCGAGTAAAAGTATGGAAGGTACTCTATAGACTTTATACTTATAGAAGAATTCTCTATCAGTTCTAGAATTGAACGTGTGGATCTTAATGAGTTTCTGACCCTTAATCTCAGGACTCGCATACCTAAGTGCGTGGAGTATCTTTTCTGTAACAGAGCAAGTTTCACAAAATTCTCCTGTGAAGAATAGTAAGTCCACAGGATTTTTCATGTCATTTAGAGCCTCCTTTAAAGCCTCCATATCATCTTTTGTTAAGTCAAATACTATACCCCATGAAGTCATTCTTCGCTAACCTCCTTCAGAACCAGATGATGCTGAGAGGATATTAAACCTACACCTTATGTTTTATGCTTAGAACTTTCTTAATAGCATAGTTAATAAATTGTAGGTACGAGGTATGAGTTATAATTCACATGTTGGACATGAGATATCATTAAATCCATCCACAATTCTTGATTCTCTTATTTCTAATCTAAACTTCTTAGGTTCAGCAACAATTCTCTCATGAATTTCTTTGGGTTTCTCAGTCATCTTTCTTGCAGCTTTAACTCCGAAGTATATGACTTGCTTAGCTTTACTCTTATCCCTATAAACTGTTATTCCTTTGCATCCTAATTTCCATGCTAATAGATATACGCTACGAACTTCATCCACTGAAGCTTCATTCCTCATATTCACTGTCTTTGAGACTCC
>QMXA01000147.1 GCA_003661905.1 Thermoprotei archaeon
ATATTAGCAATGACACTACTTACAATAGGTATATCTCTACTAATCTACAAACCCTACAGAACATGGATAACAACACAAATATACCTAATAACAGCAACAATAAGAAATCTATGGACAAAAGAAACAATATGGAAAAAACAAACTAAGTCTTAAGCCAGAATAACTACAATATTTTATAATTTTATAAATGCGTGAAATTAGATGATTCATCGCAATATATAAGAGAAGAGAAGAAAAGTACTACTTATGAGGGAGAGATATTGACTAAATCAATAAGAGCAGTATATGAGAAGGGCGTACTTAAGCTCTTAGAAAATGTTGATTTACGAGATGGTGAGGAGGTAAAAGTGATCATTGTGAGGAGTTCTTACGGACTTTCAAAGGTGATAGAAGAAATATCACGTGAGTATAGAGATGTAAATGAGGATCCTCTTAAGGTTCTTTTAGAGAGTAGAAGATGATTGTTTTAGATACATCCATATTTATAGATGCGATCATACCCTTTAATATGGAGAGACATAGTATTGCTTCTAAGCTACTAAGTATTGTCTCAGAGCAAGGACTAAATATTTATGAGCCACAAATATTAACAATTGAGTTATCTGGTGTTCTTGTAAGGTATAAACCTAGGGATATTGTTGAGAAACACATCAATGAGATATTAAGATATATAAATATTATTGATTATGATGAGCTACATGGCATAGCTTATGAAATAGCACTAACTACAGGATGTAGAGCGATAGATTCCTTCTTCATAGCCTGTGCTAAAAAGACAGAATCAATACTAGTATCTAATGATAAGACACAAGTGAGAAATACAAAGAAGGCAAATATCAAAGCATATCATTTAATAGAAGATCATAAAGACATACTAAAGGAACTACACAAATTCTAAGGTTAGGGTATTCTAAATAGTAGTAACAGCATCTTATGAATAGTTCATTCCTTTACATACTATTCATATTATTTATGTTGATAGTCTTAACAATATATGTGTTGCCTGTTTATGGAGCTTCTTTTGAAGTTGATGTTAGAGCATCTGTTTATAGAGCTGTTGATGGAGATGCTTTTGATGCTTTTCCTATGGTAGAGTTAGGCTTGCAGATATTAATGCTCTAGAATTAGGTACTTCTGAGGGTGAGGTTACTAAGCAGGCATTGTATAACTTGGTTTATGGAAGACTGTTTATCTCGATGTAGATAGTATCTATGTAATTGATAAATATGATAGAGTTATTGCTGTGACCTATGTTAAGATTTAATGAGACATATCTCCTCAATGTCAATAAGTGGTTACTAGCCAAGACATTAAATCCCATATACAAGTCTATAGACAGTACACTAGGTAATGCAATTACCGCGTTTTGAGATCGCACTCAAGGTATTATGTGGAATTAAAGTGAATACTTTGCTCGACCTTGGTTGTAGTAGTGGTGATTTAACTATGGAGATTGCTAAGGTTGTTCAAGCACATGAGATCTATGGTGTAGATATTGATAAGGAGGCTTTGAAGAGAGCTGCTATGCGAGGTATTAAGACGTTTCTATGTGATTTGTCTAAAGATCCAATACCTTTACCTAGCGAGAGTATTGACCTCGTAACAGCTCTTGAAGTAATTGAGCATTTAATCAATCCTGATCACGTACTTAGAGAAGTACATAGAGTACTTAGAAAAGATGGGTATTTCCTTATCACAACATCAAATCTAGCAAATTGGATTAATAGAATAACTATGCTCTTCGGATACCAGCCATATAATGCAGAAGTCTCTACAGAGATATTAGCTGGAGTACCTTGGAAAGCATATAGCTTTACAAAACCTAGCGGACATATCAGGCCATTTACACTAAGGGCACTAAAAGAGTTACTACAGTACCACGGCTTTAAAATCATTAGAATCAAAGGAGCACATGGTGTAAATCCACCCCATAAATTATTTCATCTAATTGATTCGCTGTTTACAAAGAGACCATCATTAGCGCGTAGACTAATAATACTTGCACAGAAGTCTTAACACTATGAGTCTAAGAATCGTGCACATAACACCATTTTATTACCCAGTCATTGGTGGGGTGGAAAGAGTTGTACAGAGAATTTGTGAGTACCTTGCATTACTCAATTACGATGTTTATGTAGTAACATATAATAGAACTCGTAAAGGCAACACCAATACAATGCCTTTCATCGAGGAGGTTAATGGTGTTAAAGTCATAAGACTTCATCCAAATATTACATATAGTTATGGAACATACAGTACAGAGCTGCCCAAAGTGTTAGAGAGACTTAGAGCTGACATCGTACATGTTCATGTATGGAGGCATCCTCATGTGATTCAAGTTTCAAAGCTTAAGTCAAAGCTTAGATTTAAGGCTATCTTACATATGCATGATCCTTTCTACCTAGCTAGGCAAGTAGGACTAAAAACATATATCTACTATCATATTATGGATAAAATCTTTGGCAAAATTATTGAGAACTATGACTTAGTTATAACACTTACGCCTCAAGGTAAGAATCTAGTGGGATCGAAATTTAGGTGCTATGTTAATATCATGATCATTCCACCTGGAATTGATGACGAACTCCTTAAGAAAGCTATGCACTTTAACAATTCAAATCGTGAACAATTCATTGTATATATAGGTAGGATATGTCGTGAGAAATGCATCGACTTACTCATACGAGCTATGCCCTATGTCTACAAAGAAATTGGAATGAAGATGCCATGCATATTAATAGGTCCAATAGATAATAGATACTATAGCAAGGTAGCTCCACTAGTAAGGAAACTCAGTGTTAATGCTGTATTTAAAGGAGTTGTGGATGAAGAAATTAAATTTACCTACTTATCTAAGGCAATGGCTTATGTACAACCTTCCCTCTATGAGGGATTTGGAATTTCATTACTTGAGGCACAAGCATTTGGTACACCCTGTATTGTGACTGGGTATGGAGGACAACTCTATGCAGCTCCTCCCAGAATCTCCAGTCTATGGGCTTATCCAGATCCCGAATCAATTGCACAATGCATAATTAAGCTTCTCACTAATTATGAACTATGGTCCGATCTAAGTAAACAAGCACGTCTTTGGGCTTCTAAACATACTTGGTCAAGGATACTGCCTCATTACAAGACACTATATGAAGCATTAGCATCGTAGCATATAGTCTGTCATGATTATAGTGCACATCCATAGAACAGCATGGCCTGTACTAGGAGGCGTAGAGCGAGCAATACAAAGAATATGTGAGGAGCTTATTAAGATAGGTCATGAAGTACATATTGTAACTAGTGCTTATGGTGTAAGGAACAAAGTAAAGTGCGAAGAGTTCGATGGAATACATATTCATAGAGTTAAAGCATTGACACTGCATTTTCCAGATCTTACAATACCTAGAGAAATACCTAGAGATATACTCAAAAAAGCAGATATTATACAGGGATGGAGTCAGAATAGCTACTTCACATATAGAATTTGTGAAGAAGCTAAGAGACTTGGTAAACGAATAGTTATGTACTTCCTTGGTATAGACTACTTAAGACATCACTATAACTCATTGATTAGATTACTTGGATATCAATATCAGAAGTGGGTTACACGTAAAGTAATTAAGGTTACTGACTTAATACTTGTTACAAATGAACATGAGAAGCAAATACTTAGAGAGAAATACAATGTCGATTCAGTCGTAGTACCACATGGAATCGATGAAATTTACTTAAAGCTACCTAACATTGCTAGGCACTTCAAGAGAAAATACAATATTGAGGAAAGGATCATAGCATACATAGGCAGAATACATCCAACAAAAGGACTAGACTTACTCATTAAAGCATATGCAAAAGTAGCTAAACAGGTATCAGATACCATAGTAGTCGTAGCAGGTAAAGGAGATAAGAAGTACTTGAAGAAATGTCTTGAATTAGCTAAGAAACTTGGTGTAAGTAATAGGATTAAATACATTGGCTATGTATCTGAGGAAGATAAAATAGCATTAATAGATGCAGCGGAGATGGTGATATTACCTTCAAGACATGTTGGAGAGAGTTTTCCACTAATCATATATGAGGTGAAGAGTCGTAAGACCCCGATTATTGTTACAGCAGCTGGTATGTTAAAATACCACATTAAACAAGGTTTTG
>QMXA01000148.1 GCA_003661905.1 Thermoprotei archaeon
GATGTATCTGCAATAAACATGGGAATGTACTGGCTAGGAGTTAAGATTGATGGATTCTCAGCATTTAATAGCAAATTTCCTTGGGCTTCTTGGAGTGATTGGGGTTGGAAGGCAGTTACAGCATGTATAAGTGATTTAGTGGTTAAGGGATTTGAACCTCTAATAGCTATGTACTCACTAGGTATTGAAAAACCTGAGATAACAGAAGAAATAGCTAAAGGAGTTTATGAAGCTCTCCAAGAATACAAAGTATATTTTGGTGGTGGTGATTTTAATAAAGCGCATGGTGATGCATGGATTGATGTAGCATGTATAGGTATTTCATGTACTAATCCTATTCCAAGACATGGAGCTGAAGTAGGTAATGTGATTATAGTTACAGGATACTATGGGCTTCAAGGAGCAGCTTTGCATTCTTATTACAAACTAAGAAAAGAACCATGCTCATCAGAAATCATAAAAATTACTAGAAGGCCTAAGGCAAGAATTGAAGCTATACCAATACTTCATAGATATAGAAATTGTATAACAGCATCTATAGATATAAGTGATGGACTAGTTGAAAGTCTATATCAACTAGCAGAGGAAAGAAAATTAGTAATAGAATTAGATTATGTACCTATTCATACAGAAGCTAAAGCGTATGCAAAGATACATGGTTTAGATCCACTAGACTTAGCTCTTTACGGAGGTGAAGAGTTCGAAATTCTAATCGCGGTTAGAGAAGAATGTTCAAACACCATAATTCATGAATTAAGGAAATTGAACATTCCAGCACATAGAATAGGCAAAATTATCAGCCAAGGTGATGCAAAGATCTTATTTCAAGAACGCATAATAGTTAGAAAGGGCTGGAACCATTTCGTGCCATATTATGAAATAAACTAAGAATCAAGTGAGAAACTAATATTAATGAAAACTACAACACACTCACAGAGTAAAATGGTGAAGCATTTGAGTAACTCAAAGACTATTTTAAGCGCACCTGGCAAGTTTGATCCTAAGACAAGGACCATAACCATAGCAGGTAGAGTTATTAAGATTGGAGGAGCCTTACCTCCGTTAAAGAATGGTGAGAAGCTCATTAGATATACTCAAAGTATATGTCCTTACTGCTATAGATTATTACCAGCAGTAATTACTGAACGTGAAAACAAAATTTTCATAAGAAAGCTCTGTCCCGATCATGGAGAAATAGAGGAGGTATACTTCGAAGATTCAGAAATCTATAAACGATTTGAAAAATACACCGAGATAGCACCTATTGGAAGAGGTGTTAAGCCATATGTAAAACTTGAAGCTCCATGTCCATTTAATTGTGGTCTCTGCCCCCTACATCAAAGTCACACAGCTCTCCTTAATGTAGTAGTTACGAATAGATGTGATCTTGATTGTTGGTACTGTTTCTTCTATGCAGAGAAAGTTGGCTTTGTCTATGAACCAACACTTGATCAGATAGAATTCATGATGAAGAGATACTTAGAGCAAAAAGTAGTACCAGCAGTTCAATTAACAGGTGGTGAACCAACAATACGTGAGGACCTTGTAGAAATCGTAAAGTTACTTAAGAAACTAGGTATAAGGCATATACAGCTAAATACTCATGGCATAAAATTTGCTCAATTATGGTGGAATTATGGAGCAGATAAAGCAATTGAATACGCCCATGAACTTAGAAGTTCTGGAGTAAATACTGTTTATCTGAGTTTTGATGGTGTAACCCCTCAAACTAATCCTAAAAACCATTGGGAAATACCGTTCATATTCGAAGCGTTTAGGAAAGCCAAAATGACGAGTGTAGTACTCGTGCCCACAATAATAAGAAGTGTTAATGATCATGAGCTTGGGGATATTATAAGATTTGCTGCTAATAACATGGACATTGTTCGTTCAGTAAACTTCCAACCAGTTAGTTTAACAGGAATGATGAAGCGTTTTGAAAGATTAAAGTACAGAATAACAATAGCTGACGCAATAAAGAAGATAGAGGAGCAGACAAATGGCCAAATATCTAGAGAGTCTTGGTTCCCAGTACCAGCAGCTACATACATATCAAGCTTCATAGAAGCTCTATCAAAGGAGTTCAAGCTGGAATTTTCAAACCATCCCCATTGTGGAGCTGGAACTTATGTCTATGTAATTAAGAAGGGTGATGACGTAGCATTTATTCCAATAGATAAAATGATAGATATAGATGGTTTCCTTGAATATCTAAAGACTAAAGGTGAAGAAATTAGAGGGAAAGGAAGACTTACACTAGGTATAGCTGGAATACAGACAGTACTAAGTATATTAACACGATTCATAATATGGGAAAACGTACCAACAGATCTAAAAAAGAAGTTACCATCGTTACTACTTAACATATTCATAAAGAGGAGTTATGAAGCACTAGGCGAATTCCATTACAGATTTCTATTCTTAGGAATGATGCATTTCATGGACTTATATAACTATGATGTAGAGAGAGTTCTTAGATGCAATATACACTATGCTCTACCTGATGGTAGAATAGTTCCATTCTGCACATTTAATGTACTTAGTGATCTTTATAGAGATTATGTACAGAAACATTACTTCCTTACATTTGAGGAATACGAAAGTAAATATGGAAAAGGAAAGTTGGGTGAGGAATCTAAGTTTAGAAGATCAAAAGAATACATTGATAGAGTTAAGAACCATGAGCTGTATAAGAGAACCTATGAGAAGTTCTCTGCTAAACTTTAATTTCTCTAACAAATACGTAGTATCTCATGTTTTTACTTTTTCTAGAAATTCTTCTATTAACTCAGCTATGGAAGGGCCTTCAAGTACTTTAAGTTCATATTTTACATGAATTACTGGCTTGTTAACATTTATGAGTCTAGTTATATCGGCTGGAGTTCCTAGAATTATTACATCAGCATCTACAGCATTTAACGTATTTTCAAGATCCCTTAGTTGCTCTAATGTGTATCCTGTACTTGGGATTACAGGGCCCATATGAGGATACTCCTCATACATCTTCTTTATTATGCCTTTCGCATATGGCCTTGGATCAACTATCTCAGAAACATTGTATTTCTTAGCTGCTACGTATCCAGCTCCATACGGTAATCTTCCATGAGTTACTGATGGTGAATCTTCAACAATCACTACTTTCTTACCGCTTATCAATGACGGTTTTTCTACATACACCTCCATATCTGCTTTTACTATGTGTGCCTTAGGATTTATGGCTTTAATATTTCTCACAACCGTATTTACGTCTTCAGATTTTGCTTGAGAAATCTTATTCACTATTACTGCATTTGCCATCCTCACATTCACTTCACCCGGAAAGCTATATATTTCCTGTCCTGGTCTCATAGCATCAGCTACGGTAATCATATAGTTAGGTCTGAAGAATGGCCAATCGTTATTACCCCCATCCCATAGAATTACATCACCTCTCTTCTCTGCCTCTAACAATACTTTCTCGTAATCTACACCTGCTAGTACTGTCAAGCCCATTTTTACATAAGGCTCGTACTCCTCACGTTCCTCTATAGTTGTGCCATACTTATCGAAATCCTTGATGTTCTCAAATATTTGAACTATTGCTCTTTCTAAATCTCCATAAGCCATTGGATGTCGAACTATTGCAGGTTTAATGCCTCTTTCAAGAAGTTCCTTAATTACGGCTCTAGACACTGTACTCTTACCAGCACCTGTACGTACAGCTGTTATAGCTATTACTGGTTTAAAACTTGGTATCATGGTTTCATCAGGGCCTAGTATTTTGAAGGTTGCTCCAGCAGCTAGTACCATACTTAGTTTCCTACCTATATCCTCATACGTTAAATCACTATAGCTTAATACTACTTCATCTACCTTGAATAATTTGATTAATTCAACGAGTTTTTCCTCAGGATATATAGGTATTCCCGAGGGGTATAGAGAACCAGCAAGAGATGGTGGATAACGTTTCATTTCAATACCTGGTATTTGAGCTGCTGTAAATGCAATTACTTTGTAGTTCGGGTTATTACGAAATACAATATTGAAATTATGGAAATCTCTACCTCCAGCTCCCATTATTATTACTTTGCGAATATACATTTGATCACCTACAACAACTTCTCTTTAAACACAGATATTA
>QMXA01000149.1 GCA_003661905.1 Thermoprotei archaeon
CTTCAAACTGCAGAAGTAGCTGCTCTCATAGCCTTAAAGGGTTATGGAACAAAGATTAAGGCAATTGAGCAGAAGACAAAAATTATAGTTGCTAAGGGCAGATCCTTAGGTTCTGGTGGTAGTAGTGCTCAAAGATATAAGAGAGGTATTCGAAGTGCAATTTTAAGAATTGTAAGGAGGATAAAGGAAAGCTTAGATCAACATGGCTTCAGCTATGATATGATGTTTAGAAGATCTAAGGGAGGTTTTGAAGGTGCAATATTCATAGTCTATGCACCTCGCTCAGCTTTAAGAGGTGTTGTAAAACCCTTAAGAACAAAAAGTGTTAGAGTAGTCATAAGACCTATATACAAGTCGGTAATAACATTTGGAGAAGTACAAAAACCCCTGAAGAAGAGATATGTAATCGTAGGCTTAGACCCTGGTCAAGAAACAGGATTAGCAATAATTGATCTAACAGGTACGCCATTAGCCTTATTATCAGTAAAGGAATTTGATCGAACATCGATAATATCAACAATATTTAGTTTTGGTATACCGATAATGGTAGCAACAGATAAGCATCCAATACCTGAAGCAGTAAAGAAATTAGCATCAACCCTGGGAATACCACTATTTGATCCAGGTACAACATTAACTACGGAGGAGAAAGAGAAGCTAATTGATTGGTTAAGGAAAATAACATTACGCGATTTCATAATCAAGTCAACACACATAAGGGATGCTTTAGCAGCATGTGTAAAAGTTCTTCAAGTACATGAAAGGAAATTGAGAGAGATGGAAAGAAAAATATTAGATATGGGTCTTGAAGTACCATTAGATGAACTGAGAAAGGAAGTCCTCGAAGGTAAGTCCATAGCTGAGATAATTGAGAAATGGGTTGAAAAAGCTCTTCAAGAAGAGCAAATTCAATCTCATGTTCATCTATTAACTATAAGTCAGCATGAAGAGAAATATATGAAGAGAATTAAACAGCTAGAGGATAGAATAGCCGAATTAATACGTGAACGTGAAATTCTAAAAGAGTATAATAAGAAATTACAGCTTCGAATCTCAGAATTAGAGGAGACATTGGAGGATCTATCTAGAGAAATGAATAAGGAGATACAAACTAATAGAGAGATAGAAGCATTGAAAGAAAGAATAAGACAGTTAACAATATACGTGAAAGACTTGGAGAATAAAATAAGTAATCAAGCTCAAGCTCTATCAAGCATGGAGAACTTAATAATGGGGATCCATAGAGGGAAGTTCGTAATTATTAGAAAATTGAAGAATTTGCTCCACTCCTCATTATTGAAAATAAGGGAGGAGCTAAAAGATATTAAGTTATTATATGTAGATAATCCATACCTAATGGATGTTAAAGCTCTTAACGAATTAGCAAAGTTTGATATAGTTCTAGTAACTTCTCAAGAAAAAGATCTAAGTGATTTTGAAAGGGCTGGTATAGCTATTGTGAATTCTATTAAACCCATATACATTGGTGAAGAAATAGTAATTATGTCAAATACCATACTTAAGTTAGCAGAAGATGCCCGAAAGAGAATCAAAGAACTTAGAAAGCGTAAGGAGCCTGAATTAACACTAGATAAATTAATGAGTATAATCGAAGAATATAGACAAAATATAATTACGGAAAGAGATTACAAGGTAAAAACTAGTGAGAGCTAAAATATTTCAATAGCCTCATTAATAATTAGTTTTGTTAGCCTAGTTACTTTATCGAGTTCCTCCTCAGCTATTCTTACGGCCTCATTCTTTGAATTGCTACTCAAATTTCCTTTCTCTGGGACTATCCTTATGTTAGCCATTAAAGGTTCAGAAATGGGTCTACCTATTTGGCTCAGTAACTTAACATACACTTCCTTTACATCTGGTACTTCTTTATGTATTCTCTCTGCTATGATCTTAGCAAGGACATTATATATCTTTCCTACATGACTCACAGGGTTCTTTCCAGCTGTAGCCTCGAGACTCATGGGCCTCATCGGGGTTATTAGTCCATTAACCCTATTTCCTCTTCCTGTAGCTCCATCATCTCCATGCTCTGCTGAAGTTCCTGTTACTGTGAGATAGAATATTCCTTTCTCAGGCTTGTCAGCTGTATTTATGTATATATCTACATCACCATTCTCAATAATTCTTGATGCTAAATCTAGTAATTTCTCCCTAATATCCTCTTTAACGGATATGTAATGATCTGGATCCGGAATTAGATGTGATATCATTGCTACGGCTACTGTTAGTATGTATTTCTTTCCCTTTCTTAATCCCATAACCTTTACATCTTCACCAACTTCTGGGAGCCTTCTCTTAAACTCCGGTGAATTTAGCAATCGCTCACTTTCTAGGACTAAACGTTCTAGTTTTGAAAGCGGAGCATAACTTACTCCAAAACTAGTATCGTTTGCAAGTGGTATACCCTTCACACCTAGCTGGTATACAGCTACTAGATCTGTACTACCACTACCTATTTTGTAATCAACAATAACATGCTTATCAGGGTCTAGAAATCTGAAATGCCTCCTAATCCATTCCTTCACCGCATCAACAATTATTGTTCCCGCAGGTATTGTGTCAATTCTTCCTCCCTCCTTAATGACTTGTGTAGTTACTCTTCCTGATACTATGATGTATATTGGGTGAAGTACTTCACCTCCTCCAAACCTCGGTGAAGACTGTCCTCCTACAAGCAATACCTTATCTACATTATGGTGAAGAATTACTCCATATCTGTTAATGTAATACTTGCTAAGAGCACGACTTACAGCTTCAGCTGAGGCATCAGCTATAAAATCTGGATGCCCCAGTCCTTTGCGTTCAACAATTTCGACCTCTTGATTCTCTATAGGTACTTGGTGAAGTTCCTCAACAACTATGTTTTTAGACACTATGTGTCACCACATAGAGGGGGTCTCTGATAGGAAATAAAAGTTAGCTCATATAAAGTCAAATTACATATATATAATTTCAATAATGATAGATGATACTAAGTTCTAAATCTCTAAATGCGCTGTACATAACTATAGCTTTAAGGGATTCTAGGTTCGAAGCTGGGCTTCCATATAGTCAGTACTTACATACAGTATATGGCTCCCTCTTATGAGGACTTTGCCATATTTTGCAACGGGAGTTCCATCCTCTTCTCTAACTTCGGTACAATCAACAAGTACAACATTCATTGTTGAATCGGTCATTACTAATTTTCCTATGTATTCACTACCATCCTTTAGTTTTACTAGGACTACTTTATTTATTGCACTTCTAAGTACTTTTAATGGTGAAATAGGTCTTTGTTGCACTGACATCTCAGTCTTCCCAGCTTAAGGCTTGCATAAACTCAGATTTAAAGCATTTCTAGGGCTATAACGATGGTGGAGGTGGTATTACTGGTAGAGAAGCCAATAGTTATTATTGAACATTTAGAACCTTGTCTTTCTCCCTGGATCTTAAGTGAATATAGGTTTGTCTCTAAACTCTTTGGAAGAAATAGGTTGATATTTACAAATGTTAGGAATTTAGAATCTCGAAAAGTATTATCAGAGTTGGGAAGTGTACATCCCGATAAATTCATCAATGTATTCAGAAGTATCGTTAAAAAATCCATAATTCTTGATCCTCAAGCTAAATTACCTTTGAAAAGAATAGAGATGTTAGAAGCAAGAGCAATAGTTATTGGAGGTATTATGGGTGATTATCCACCAAAAGGTAGAACATATAAATTCATAACTAAAGAGGCTATGGAGATGGGAGCTCTAGCTAGAAACTTAGGATCAGAGCAGTTGACAATTGCGGGTACAGCATATATAGTTAAGACTATTGAAGAAGGGTCTGAACTCAGCGATATTAAAATAGTTAAGGGATTGAGAATTGAATCGGAATTTGGTCATGGGGTAAAGCTCGAACTTTACTTACCTTATGCGTTTCCCTTAAGAAATGGTAAGCCAGTAATTCCTGAAGATTATATAGAGACTATACTTAGAAAAAGTACTGTTTTTGAGCAATACTTATTATCAAAGCTAATAGAATGCTATCCAGGTTAAAAGAGCTACGGAGATATATACTATGAAGCCTTTAGTTATAATTGCTTTCATACCTGAAGCCCCTACATACTTA
>QMXA01000150.1 GCA_003661905.1 Thermoprotei archaeon
GTAAAAACAATTTCCCCCATATTCATCAACTAGGCCTTCTAAGCCGGGGGTCCGGGGTTCAAATCCCCGCGGGCCCGCCAGCACCATAGATTTCTCATGAAAACTTATATACTCCCTCAACAGTTCCCTTTTCTTGGAGGTTCGGGAACTCACGCTTGAACTCGATTCTGATGTTGAATGGTATGAGAGGGTTAGGGTTGAGGCTTTAAGCGACGATGTTAGGCTTAGTATTTTAAGGGCTGTTAAGAATAAGCTTGGATTTAATGGGGCTTGCAGTGCTTTAGGTATTGCTAAGTCGAGTCTTCATAGGTATCTTTCAGGTAAGCGTAAGGTACCTGGTGATGTTGTTAAGAAGGCGCTTAGATACCTTGGGAAGGAAGAGTTTGAATCCATAGTTAGCAGCTGGGATAGGCTTAGAGCTTTAGGTGTAGTAAGGGGGGATGGTGTTGTAGATTACGGTTTAGCACTTAAAATCTTAGGCATAGCTTCTAGGGATGAGTACCTTAAGAATGCAATACTAAACTTCGTTGTTAGAGAGTTTAGAGATGAGCTTAGGAAAATACTGGGAATATCGTTTGCCGGGATAAAGTTAGAGTGGAGCATGGACTTTGAGAACTTCCTTATGGAGCGTAAGAAGAGACGTAAAGTGAAGGATCCCGAAACCCTTAAGTACTATAAGTCATTGTTTACCCGGTATCTTGAAGGTAAGGAGTTATCGGAGCAGCTCATAGACTACGTTGTCAACCACCCCAATAAATGGCTTAGAAACGTGTTTAGACACTATATTCAATACCTATACTTTAGGAGGAGAATCAGCCCAGAAACTTTCGGATGGATTATGGAGGTTGTTCCTAGTAGAAGCTATAAGCTAGATGTAAGGCCATACCGGATAGACTTTGATGATGTTAAAAGAACTTTAGAGTTTCTGAAGGGTAAACACGAGGTCTACTATACCATCTATAGGATCATGTTGGAGAGCGGTTCTAGGTTTGAACACGTATTAAGAATGATTGAAACATGGAGTCCTAGCGAAACAGTTGAAATACCTGGTACTAGTATAGCATCTAGGAGGCTTATATGCTTCAATGATAGAGGTTTCTGCAGATACTATCTTGGCCTTAGAGGTTCTGAAAAACCCTGTGAATGGGTTTACTTCAGCATAGACACCCTAAAGTTGCTGAGGAAGATTGCTCCAAAACATATCAATAGACATCAAGTAACCAGGTACGCTAAGAGACATAGCCTAGTACTACCTAAGTACTTGAGGAAAGTTTCTTGGAGGCTTATGGTTACAACTATGGGTGGGGAGGTAGCTAGGTTTATTCAAAGCCGCTTCGGCGAGCTTAAGGTTAGTGAAGCAAGGTATGAGGACCTTCTATCTGAATCTGATGAAAACTACTCCAAATATCTTGAATACCTATCAAAAACTCTCTTATGTACTTCCAGCTAGGAGGGTAAATTTATCCCAAATCTCTCTCATAATATTTCGGATTAAAAAGCAACAAGCACGAACTAAAACTCTTGTCTCGATCCTGGCTCCATACCTCATGTTTAAATCTCTCCTTTCTATGTTTGTTTAAAACACTACATCACAGTTTATTTAAAAACTAGGAGTTAATGTGCAAGTTTCGGAAACAAAAAGTCTATTTCGCACCCTTTTTGGGCCAAACTTTTGCCTCGGTCTGCTTTTAAGTCGGGCATTATTTACGAAAGATAATGCTCTGAAATTAGATAGGGTTGTGGCGAATTCTAATATTCAGCTTGATCAGAAAATTGATTAGCCTAAAGACATTAAAAATCAGATACAATTCGGTAAAAACAAAGACGAGAAATAGTAGGAAAAGCTAAAAAGTTTATGATTTAGTTCATTTATGAGTTACTGTAAGCTTAGGAATCTTCCCTGGTTCTACAAGCCTTGTTATCACGACGTATTTACCATACTTTTTAAGCTCCTTGACAACTTTTTCAAATCTCTCGGGATCGAATGCCAGTAGAGCCTCGTCAGCTAGTATTGGTGCTATACCTTTATGTTCTTCGTAAATTTTGAGCCTATAACCAACTAAGATGGTTATCAGTGCTACCACCAATCTTTCGCTTGTGCTAAGTAATACCAGGGGTTGTTCATTCTCTCTTCCACTTGGAAACCTCCTTACGATTCTTATAGAGAATTTATGTTTAATTACCCCAGTCATGGGATCCTTTTCTTCGCCTACCTTAACGGATCTTATGGATCTAAGCCAGGTAAAGCCTAATTCCTTAATTACTTCAGAGGATATTTTTGCGAACTCTTCCCCTAACCTAGTCAGAATTTCATACTTTTCTCTCTCAACACTATCTAGTTGTCTCTTCAGCTCTTCAAGCATATTCCTTACATTAGCGAGTCTTTCCCCTGCTTCGCTTTTTCTGGCAATTTCTTCCTCTAGATCCTTGATTTGTTGCTCTATTTCACCAAGCCTTCTCTCTATCATTGCTCTCTCTTCAGCAATTCTTTGTTCTTCTGCTGTAAGTGTCTTCTTCAACTCTTCTAATTGCTTGATTATACTGTCTCTTTCATTCTCGCTCCTAGCTAACTCCTTTTCATAGTTAGCAATAGCTTTTTCAAGCCTATTCAACTCACTCTTATACTTAGGTATTTGTACTGTCTTCATCTCTCTAACTTCGTTATACTTTCTCTGAAGATCTTCAAGTTCTTTCCACAGTTCCTTCATTTCTTCGGTGACACTCTTAATTCTCCCTTCGTAGTCTCTCACTATTCTTTCCATAGATTCCTCTACAAACTTATACCTCCTACTCCAGAAGGTTTCTGGAGGTTCCTCTACTGGTCTACCACATACTGGACATACTTTTACTTTATTCCTTAATGCTCTCTGAATTACACTTAGCTCTGGACTACGTTCCTCGATATATCTTCGCTTTTCATCTTCATATCTTCTAGTGAGTTCCTCTACTTCTTTGATTCTCTTTCTTAAACCTTCAATTTCCTTCTCTGGCTCCCTATGCTCTACATAGAAGTCTTTTACAATACGTTCAAGTCTCTCAATTTCATTCTTAATCTCTTCTATACGATCTCTCGTTACAGGAATAAGCCTTTCCCTAATATCCTTGATCCTAGCTTCAATGCTTCCCAGTCTTCTACTTAATTCATTAATACGCCTTTGTATATCACGTACCCTTTCAACTTCAACTTCCTTAAGCTCTCTTAACTTCTTTACCAGCTCTTCACGCACCTTAACTAGGCTGTTTCTCTTTTCATTCTTCTTTCTAAGATCCTCAACCTCTCTCTCCAAATACTCTTTTTCACGAATTAGCCCCTCTATTCTCTCTCGTAGCTCTATTCTTTTCCTTTCATATTCATCTAGTCTAAAGACTTTAGTAAGATACTCGGTTATATCAGGATTCGTATCCACTATAATACGCCTAGCTACTTCACCTAGGTACGGATCTAATATGATGTACCTTATTCTGTCATCATCACTTACTGGCTTAGATTCTACTTCAATAACTCTACCGTCTTCTCTCTTGAATCTCCTAATGTATTCTTTACCATCGATAATTAGTTTTACATATCCCTCGTTAGCATCCATATTCAGAAGTTGTTCAGCAGGTATGGTTCTAGGAGCGTACATACCTACTATAGCACGTATTAACGACGTTTTTCCAGCAGCATTAGGTGCTAGTACCTCGTTCAAACCCTCCTTAAATTCAAATCTATGCCTACCTATTAGTCCACCAATATTTTCGACTTCAACAATTATCATATACACCACCTCCCCATAATGTACTCGGTTATGTGTATATTTTTAAGCGACTCTATTTCTTTTTCACTAAGTTTCATAGATAACCATTTCCTTCCAAGTTCTTTAACCTCCTCAGGTAACCAGTCCTCATCGATATACCTAGCATAGAGTAGGTCAGCCTCTAAACCCTTCTCCTTAGCCTTAAGATATGCCTGGTAAAGGAACGCAACGCTAAAACCATCATCAAGACTCATCAAGTATATCGTCTCCCGGCTCCGAATAATATCAACATGAATAGGATGATTCTTCAGCACTCTTCTAAGTTTAAGCAAGGTATTCTTATAATACATAGGATCAGCTGAAAC
>QMXA01000151.1 GCA_003661905.1 Thermoprotei archaeon
AATACATTTAAACACAAAACACAAGCTCCCCTACATTATCCAAACCAGCATAGACATAGATCCCCAACCTTTCTATGCTCAAATCAATCAACTAAACCACCATACCTAGAGCATATCTTGAGCTCCATTACCGTCACCGCAAATTTGTGGTGCAAAATTACTATAAATTTATGAACATAGCTAGTTTTTACTCAAGTAAAATTTTCATAATGTAATAAGCTCCAAGCAACTTATTATCAGGAGCTAGTGATGTTGTGAAATCTCAGGAAGATTCTTGAGTCTCATAAGGAATTGTTCGAGACAAAAATAAAGCTCTATATCGAGACTAATAGATTACGCCCTTATAGACAGAGAGCTGTCATCTAAGCCTAGTGAATTCAATAATAATGAAAGCACGAAACTCAGAAACAAAGGAAGCTTTAATATTATTCGTCAGTTTGCTTGGCTTAATTAGCAATTATTTCTGTGTTTTATTAGTAGATAGGGCAACTTCATACATGCTTATAGTAGTTAAGTTCGTTATTTTCTGTGGAGACACGATGTATTACAAGAAGAGGGTTTGTGCTTATTGTGGAAAGGGGTTCTATGCAACTGCTCCAGGTCAGAAGTACTGCTCTTATGAGTGTAGGGAGAAGGCTCAAAGAGAGAAGAGGAGAGAGTATCGGAGAAGGAGGTTTAGAAGAGGTCGTGGTTACTCTCCTAAGCCTAAGCCTGGAGATAAGTGCATTAGATGTGGATATGATATATCGCATGCACTAGAGTATAGCCATGAGGTACATGGCTTTCTTTGTGCTAACTGCCATAGGCTTATACATTCAGGGAGTGAAAGAAGAATGCGAAACGCCGTAAGAGGCTATCCAGTAAAGTTGCTTGGGGCACTGTATGATCCCGGATTTCCCCATGAACCTATACGATGTTATCTATGTAAGCAACTTGTGACACCTGCCATATGGGAGATGCACCATATGATACCTAGGTCTGTAGGCAGCAACTATTTAGGTATGGAAGATGTTGTGATTGTCTGTGCTAACTGCCATAGAATACTAACAAGAGCTAACAACATCATAGAAAGATACTTCGTTAAATTCCTAAATTCAGAATTAAATCCCTACTATCCTCACTATACAACACTTAATCAATATGAAAAACTTAGCCTAGCCATAAAACTCGAAATTATAAGAAGCTTTTACCAATTCTTAAGAGAGAAATGGAATGAGATACTTAGCCAGTTAAGACAGTCCGTAAACAATGATTTAAGTTAAATGATAAGCTTTTGTTAAGTGACTAGAATGCTTAATTGAATATAGGCTTATCCTTTAAAGGGGCATAAATGGAGCTTAAAAGATTCATTAATGAAGTTATATCTCTTGGCTTTCCTACAAAGCCCATTCTAGACTTCATTAGAATACTCTATATAGTTAGAGAATTACCGTATGAAAGAGTGATTAAGATTTCTCAATACCTACCTCATCCCACTGAAACTCTCTTTAGGATTGAGGATTGGGTAGTGAAGTTGCTACGTAGGTATGACCTCATTCCTAGTGGTATTAGTGAGACGACATCTTATGGAGAAGTTGCTAATGTCAGGTATTATAAACTTACTGAGAAAGGTCTTCAATTAGGTTCACAGATTTTTCAGAAATACTTACAAGATGTAATTGATAGGTTGGTAGATGTATTAGGTAGGTATCCACAGGAGCTCATTAGGATTATTGCTCTAAGTGCTATAAGTCCAAGAGATGGAGGAGCCACATGGTTAGCTATTAAAGTAAATGGCTTGGATCTAGACACTGTCTTCTCTAGGATCTCTTCAGAATTCGAGATGTTGATGATGAGTCATGAAGAGCTGATTAAAGCGTATATGAATTCTAAGAGAGCTTATGGAGACTTAAGGCTTGTCTTCGATAGGCTAAGAAAGGCTAGGGTTAGAATGTATGAGCCTCAGGTTTATGATGTGTTTATATCGAAGGTCTTAGTGGAATATAATGGTAAGGTTCATGAGAAGGCATTAAACTTAATGGAGGAACTATCTATTCTAGGATTAGCTAGAAAGGTTCAAGTATATACCAGTAAGGGAGAGTACAGTGGAGATGAATATAGAGCTCCACCAGAGATAGTATATATCTTAGAAGAATATTCAGCTAATGCCGATCTTAATGAAATTAGGAAGATGTTCTTAGCTGCTGAGCTAATGATGAGAGCTTTAAGTGAGAAGGTAACTAAGCATGAACTCCTCACAGCTTTAAGTAAACTAGGTATATCGGAGGAAGAAGTTAAGATAGCTTTAGAAGTTATGTATCAGCAAGGTGTAACATCTAGATATAATGAAGCAGGAGATCCTGAGTCACCCGCTTTCATCATCATAGATAAGGAGAAAGCCGAAGAGGAAGTCAAAAGGGTCATAAATTTGATAGAAAGCATTGTCCTACACTAAAGTCTACATACAGTGTTGATAAAACTACGCTGTAGCGTATCAGGGTTGACATGTCCAAATGGAGAGTGCATAGATACTTCAGTAATAAGCTAAGTACAAGATCTGATATTACAGAAAGGGCAGATAGAATCATAGATCTTGAGAAAAGTGAAAGATTTAGAGATAGCAATATATTCTGTAGTTAATATCGATTGGAACGATGTTAGAACTTATAATGAGTTTATTTGGCGGGGCTGAAGGATTTAAACCTTGGCTTACTGGATATCAGTCATATGCCAGAGCTCATTTAGCGAGCATATAGTTAGTATGTCAGGTGAACAAAAAGAAATACAATTAATGCTGTCAGAATGAGCGTTAACTGAAGTATGATATACTACTAATATAGAGGTTATGGGCATTAACCGGGTTCTTTATAAATAGTTGTTGTTAATGATTTCTTGATAGACTTGAGCTATATTGTTAGAATACTTGAGATACTTGATAAGCTACCTGAGCCTTTAAGATCGTTGTTTACGGTACTCGGCATTATCTTCGCTATTTACTTGATCCTCAAGGTGTTGATGAAGATATTCAGGGCTGTTGAGAATGCTGTACGCTATGTAAAGCTTAAGATCTACTACCCCCTAGCTTCTCGCTTAGTTAAGCGTAAGCATAAGGAGTACGTTAAGGAGTATCTAAAGAATCTCATATCCAAGCGCTTGGTCACATCTGGTCTCGGTATTGAGTATGATGTGGATATGGAATGGTCTAGTGAGGAAGGAGTTCTGCTCGACCTTGAGAGAGGTGTGTTGCTTGTTAGGATACCCTATACCACTAATCTAAACCAGGTGATAGCTAAGACCCTCCTCATGGCAGCACCATACACAGTCTCACAATACCTAGAGCCAGTCTTCGGCTCTAGGCTAGCACAACTACTCTCAATCTCTATAGCACGTGAATACGCTAGTAGAGATGTCAATGTGTTGAAAGAGTTCATGCAGTATGTCCAAGAAGTCTACAAAGAAAACGAAGAGTTTAGGAAGCTCATAGAGCACATTAATAGAGCTGATGATGAATCTCTCTACAAACATATAGTGCTTTATGAGTTGAAGCATATTCTAGAGGAATATGATGGTCATGTAGATAGAGTTAAGCTTGAAGAGGATGTTAAGAAGCTTATCGAGACTGTAGGTTCCTTACCCAATATAAGAGAGCCTATGGTTTGCGGGCACTACATCTTCATAACCATAGTCAGAGTTGGAGAATTGGAGAAAGTGCTATTTGAAGAGTGGAATCGATACATAAACTATGTAAAGAAATGTATGCAGAAATGTGTCACGTTAAGGCGAGTGTACGTTGTGTCGGCTGGCAAGTTCATTAAGGAAGTGGCTAAGAAATTCATAGATTATGTAACATCTAATGTAAGTGGCTTGAAGCTGCTAAACCAGGTTAGCTATAGAGCTAGGTATTATAAGGGTATGCCAGGTATTACTCAATACGTAGCTGTGTTTGAGGTTGAGTAGCTGTTACTCCTTATTTATCTTCGAAGTTATTTCTGCTGCTATCATTAAACACTTCATGTTGTTGCAAACAAAGTTTATCTTACCATCTCTACTCTTGAACAAACCACCTATGTTCTCAAGCGTAATCCTCTCACCACATACAAAACACCTATACCTACCC
>QMXA01000152.1 GCA_003661905.1 Thermoprotei archaeon
GTTACTACCAATGGTATTCGAAATACATGTTTGAGAACTATACTTGCATGAGCTACTAGCCAATCATGTGCATGGATTAAGTCTATATTTCTATTTTTAACTATTTCTATGCCTCTTTTTATCATAGCGTAATTAAATTGATGAACCCAACTAGTAAAATCAGGTGAAGGAATTTGATAAGAATTAACTCTATGAACATGAACTCCTTCTACGAGCTCCGTATAGTCACTATCCCCTTCACTTAAAGTCACTACATGTACTTCCAATCCTTTCATAGCTAAGTACTTAGATAACCAATATACGTGCCTAGCTAAACCTCCAACAATTCTAGGCGGATATTCCCATGATAACATCAAGATTTTCATCGAATAAGCCCTCTATAGAGATCTTCAAGTTTTTTAACTACTAATGTGTCTTGGATTGATAATTGTAAAGCATTCTTAGTTATTGAGGATAGAGCTGTGCCTATTTCATCAAATATTACAATAGCATTTGCAGAATTCATTATTTTGTCCTCAATAGCTTTTGTTGATAAAACTTCTAATGAACTACCTAGTGGGTATGTAGTAGGTGTATAAATGAAAGGTATAGAGTGAGCTTGAGCTACATAAAGAGTTGCGAGACTAGATACCAGGCCAAAGGCATGGAATACGTCTATATCCTCATGTGCTAGTTCTCCGAGGATAATAGCTATCTGCATTGCTAAGCTCCACATTCTTGAAATTGAATTAGGACTAGATACTACATGTATATCTACGTAATTAGATCTCAATCCGATGCATTGAGATTTACCTACTAAAACTACGTCAATACCTCGAGCATACATAACATGTGCTATGACATAAGGTATTAGAGAATGCATGGAACATTCATTAGGCGGAAGAGTATCTGATACAATAGCTAATTTCAGTATGATCACCTAGCTTATGAGTCCCATGACTACCCTTATTCCTGTCCTTGTTATGAAATATTTCCCATTCTTCTTAGCTACATATCCTCTTCTAATAAGCTCATTAAGGAATTCCAATACTATTTCTCTACGTATATCTAGGAATTCCATTATATCCTTAATGCTAACAGCTCTTTCCTCATTTATAGCACCTAGTGAGTTAAGTAATGATAGAAGCAGTAAGTTGGTGTTTTTTCTATATTTCTCTGGTAGACCATTCATCTTAACCACCTATAAAATAACTCTCCCTCCTTCGATTATGTTACTATCTATTTCTTTAAATGGTAAAATTATTGTTCCTCTAGAAATGAAAACCTCATCAGATATTACGACTTCATCGCCTACTACGCATTGTGGCTCTATTCTAACCCATTTGCCTATAACACAGCGTTCACTAATAATAGCTGAATCAATGTAACTACCTGATTCAATTATGACATTATTGAAAAGCAAACTATTCTTAATTCTAACCGTATTAGCGATATTGCAATCTCTACCTATGATAGTGTAAGGCCCTATTTTCGAACCTTTATTGATCTTAACACTTCGTGAAATGTATGTGGGGTGAAGAATCTCTACATCATTGACTTCAGTATCATTAGCTACATATCCCCTTGGATAAAAGAATTTAAGAGCTTCAATGTTTGCTCTTAGATAATCCATGGGAACTCCTATATCAAACCATAACCCCTTATAAACATAGCCATAGGCTAATCCCTCACTTACTATTTTAGGTATTACTTCTTTTGCTAATTTACAAGGATATCTCTTTGGTATGTACTTAATAACTTCAGGTTCGAAGACGTAAACACCTGCATTTATGGTATTTGAAGGAGCTTGTTCCTTTGGAGGCTTCTCTACAAATTTCAATATTCTACTCTCTTCATCTAATACTGCTACTCCATACCTTGAAGGATCTTCTACTTCTGTTAGCACTATTGTTGCAATACCTCCTCTCTTCCTATGAAAATTAATAACTTCCTGATAATTCACATTACTAAATACATCACCGTAAATAACTAGGAATGTTTCGTTCAGTTCTTGCAATTCATTTATGTATCTTATCGGACCGGCATCACCTAGAGGCTTTACCTCCTCCGCATAGTCTATGGATACACCATAGTCTATTCCAGTCCCATACCTTTTCTTAATCATTTCTGCTAAATATCTCACTGATAATATTATGTTAGAAATACCTGATCTAGATAATTGCTCAATAATCCAATCAAGCAATGGCTTATCTAAAATTGGTAAAAGTGATTTAGGCCTTGTTAAGGTAAGTGGTCTTAATCTGGTTGCAAAACCTCCTGTAAGAATTATAGCTTTAATCATTGATACGTCCACCTTACATAGTCATAAACACTCCCTCTCTAGCCTTCGTTATCGGTAATCGAGCCCAGAAGTTTGCTAGGATAGCTGTATAGACATTACTAAGTGTTATTAAATCCTCTATAAGCCTTGCCTTGGATAGATTCTCATAGAATATTAGTAGTGATACTGCAAATGATCGTGGATTCGTTGGATTAGGCTGAATACTAGCTTTACATAAAGGACATACACGAACTACATCAAGTAGTATTTCGGATATAAAGGAAACTCTAGATTTTTCATCGAGCTTCATTAACTCCTTTAGATGCTCTGGAGCTATATTTACTCCCAAGAATAAAACTAGCCTATCAGTGAATTGCTCCGGTTCAAACACTACGATAGTTGTTGGTGCTGGAGGAGGAGGAAGAGTCACTTTATAACCCCATCTAGCCTTCGCTTGTGCTAGTTCTTCAAGTTTTTCAATTTTAAAACCGGCTTCGAGAAGCCATTTAAGTACTTGATCTGACCAATTTCTACGCATACAGATCCCTCTGACTACTTTGCTGGGGTTTGCTATCAAAAATTATTTCGGGTTATATCTCTAATGATCTTAACTATTACTTCTGCTCTCTTTAGCACTTCTTGACTCATGGAATTCCCTACAGTTATATTTCCTGGTTGAATGCCCAGAATATAAACCTGGTCTTCTTCAATATTCATGAGTCTAAGCACAAGATGAAGTGGCAAGGCATGACTCAGACCATTTCTTTCAACCATTTCTAAATCACATAATCTACTAAAAATCATTTCACCAGGCTTGCCTCCAAAATCGACAGCATCTATGATTAATAATATATCCGGCTTGAACTCCCTTACAACGTCAGTATACAATTCTGGTACTGTTTCTGCATTTATAATCAATATATTGGATGATTTAATTAATTGTTGAAGCTTCTTAGCTATATATGATCCAATAAAATCATCGCCTCTCAGAGGATGTCCTAATCCTATGATAACTACTTTTCTATCTTTTATAATTCTACTCAATACCTCCCTAAACTCTCTCATATTCAAAGCTCTAACCAAGTCCTATTGATATATATGTTCTTTTTAATCTATTTCAGAATCTTGGTGAAGTTTTTAACCAGTTTCTGAATAGCCTAGTTGAGGGTTTAAGTGTGATAGTAACTTGTAGTAATAAGATTAGAATAGGGGCAGATTACGAGAATGTTATAAAAACTCTAGATCATAAGCTAGTTCTCAATGCTCTATCCGCTAAAGTTCTAAGTCGTTGGAAGGAGAGGTACTTAATTGAAGTAACAATACCAGGTGAATCGAAATCTCGCACAATTAGGCTTATAGCAATGAGTAAAAAGCTGGGAAACGGAATAAGTATAAGCTGTGTGGACGAAGTGACTGGAGTTCTTGGAATAGAAATATCAGTAATAGCACAAAAACTAAATAATGAAGTAAATATCGAAGTAGAGGGTTTATTCAATACTCTAGTGATGAAAGAGAGTCCTAGACTTGTTAAGGTATTTAGTGAATTAATTATCGGGAAGATAATTGAGAATGTGAAGAATATTGTGAGGAGTTAAAGGACATGCCCATAGGCAAAATACCTCCTAAAGTTCTTGAAGAACTAGTTTTTTCAAGAATTGGAATAATAGATCCTGCAGTTATTGTAGGTCCAAAATATGGTGAAGATGCCTCAATAATTAATATTGGAGATAAAGTTCTAGTAATCCATAGCAATCCTATTACAGGAGCCATTGAGAATATTGGGTGGCTCTCAGTACACATAGCTTGCAA
>QMXA01000153.1 GCA_003661905.1 Thermoprotei archaeon
ACCCTTACGGGCTTCATTGATAGTTTGTGAATCAATGTACCTATCTATACTATGATTAGCTTCAGCAAGCTGACTAAGTTTCTCTAATGATAATCCTTTCTTCTTAGCTAATTCACGAAAGACAATTCCTGTAGAGAAATATCTTAACCCAAGAGCTCTTGCAAGATTTTGAGCAAGTGTTGTTTTCCCACTGCCTGGAGGTCCACTAACAGCGATAACTATGTTACAATTCTTAGGTATTTTAAATGATATTTCATCACTATTATACTCCAAGCTTACCTCTCACCATTGATTTTATTACTTCAGCTAAGCATCTGGGACATAAAACTCCTCCAAACATTCTTTGAGGTCTCTTAGATGTCCTAGGAAGTCTTTTTCTATCTCTCTCATCTACTGGTACTCCACTAAGAATAGCTCCACATCTACCACATCTCATAGGACTCTTCTTTCTTCTCTCAAAATGAATTACTGTTCTACCACCAGGTGTTCTCCTAAATACTTTTCTTATGAATCTTGTTCTGTACATAGGCCTTACCATGACTAGCACCTAGACTCAAATTATTGTGGTAAGTCATTTAAGTCTAGCGCTGTTCCGAAGTCTCTTCCCTACGTGGAAGTAACTTCTTAGTTACTGAGAAATAAAGAGGTGAAAATGCTAGATATGTAAATAGAGCTATCCATGTTGAGAATAAATAGCACATTCCATTAACTTCAATCGAGAATGGACTTGGAAGAATACATGGAGATCTCACAACTGGTATTCCTGCAAATAAGGGAATAGTTGTTGCAATCATGAAGAAAATGAGGGGTATAAAAGCCATCATAAACGTTACTGATGTTGCCTTCTTCTTAACACGACTACTTAGAGTTTCAACAATCTCTCTTTTCTTCTTACTAAGCGCTGGTTTCCGGACGGTTCTCTTAATACCTCTTAATGTCTCAGATACCTTACGTCGTTCGGCCTGTCTTACTAAGATCCTATACCCAATTGTGTATAGTAGAGCAGAAGTCAGTATTATGAATATAGCAGGTAAATTCATAGGAGAGCCCTCACTCTATTAGCTAACTCCTCTGCAGCCTCATCAGCTTTGCCCTCTAGATTCTTAATGAATGTTACTGATGCTCCTACTAATGTAGCTGATGCAATGGCGAAGTATCTTGTCATTTTGAGAAGTTCATCAACTAATTCAGGCCTAGCTAAATCTTTACGATACCTAGTAGTATCTCTAAGTTGCCTAGAGATAATATCTTCAACAGGAGCTTCAATCACAGCTATTAAATCAGGTTTTAATCTCTGAACCACATGGAGTGGAAGCCCGGGCCAATAGCCTATAGAAGTTTTAACTACTGCATGTGTATCTATTATCAGTACATCACTATTGCTTAATTCTGACTCAGCATCTTTAATTAGCAATTCTGCTGCTAGCTCTTGATGCTCTAACTGAATTCTCAAGCTTAGTCTACGTACCTCATCACGTGTTTTTACAACTCCCTTCTCTGATAATGCTTTAAATATATAATCACCATAGTTCAGGACTAATGCTTTAATTCCTAAATCTTTCAATTTCTCCATGGCTAGAGATAGTACAGTTGTCTTACCAACTCCTGGAACACCAACTACAATAGCTACAGGAAACCTATGGCGTAGTTTCATATGTGGTCACTCTTCTCCAATTATCTTCTTTAGTAATGGATACGCTGCTAGGGCACGTTCATATGCAATAATGCTATAGAAGTTAGCTATTATACCTGTTGCTAAGAGAATCCCTATTCCACCACCATAAACATTGAGTATACTACCAGCAATAGCTATCAAAGCCACTATTATCGAGCTTATGAATGTAAGTGGGTATATGTACTTAGCTAATAATCCTTCTAATATTCTTGGATTTCTCCTCATACCGGGTATCTCAAGACCTGATTTTATTAAATTATTAGCTTGAGCTGAGGGGCTAAGACCAGCTAATTCGACCCACATGAATCCAAATGCCAGTGATAAACCTACTAGTAATGCTGAATAAATAGCAACTCTAATAGGGTCATAGACAATTGCTATGAAGTTCGGGGCTCTCGTGTAAGTTGCTAGAGTTCTGAGAAATGCATTGAGAGGCCCAATTCCTCTACTAAGTTGTTCAAATAGCATTATATTTGAGAATAGAATGCTTGCTAATAGAACCGGTATGTTAGATACATATAAGAATTGCAAAGGTATTCTCGTTCTAATACCTGGTGCACGTTGACTAGTTATAGGTATGTTTATTCTCATTGATTGCAGATACACAATTATAGCTATGAGTATGAAAGTTCCTACAAGACCTATTAATGAAGGCAATAATGTCCTTACTTCGGGATCATATCTTAAAATTATATCCCAGAAATTGAACTTTCCAGTTATTGCTGAGTGTATAATATATGGTACGAAACCTATAGGCTCTCCATTCTCACCAGTTGCCAGTGGGCTAAACAAATCAATGAACATTCTTTTAGCTACACCGCCTAAAATGAAAAGGCTAATACCGCTTCCTATACCCCATCCTCTTCCTAATAATTCATCAAGGAGGAGTATGAACATAGTTGCTACTACTAATTGAAGCCATACAAGTGCTCTAATGTAGAAAGGTGCTGTACATTGAAATATAGGGTGGCCTCCAGGAATTGGTGTCCAGAATATTGAGCAGTTTAGTGTATACCCACCAGCCTCTACAGCAGCTATTAGGAAAGCTAATCCCTTCTCTGCTAATGTGAATTTTCGCCTATCTTCAGGATCTGTTAAGTCCAGCTTAATTATCTCAGCACCAACGAGTATTTGTAGGATCAAACCAGCTGTAACTATTGGACCTATACCCAGTTGGGCTAAAGTTCCTTGTTGCATAGCAAAGACAACAGCCATTATTTCAGGTGCTTGAAAACCTCCGGCAGTCTCTATGCCATAAAGAGGAACAGCAGTCATAAGAATGTAGAGAGCTAAAGCTATACCTGTATATAGAAATCTCCTAGGTAATTCTGGCCTACGCTCTGGTCTAGGAATTGATGGAAGAGCAGAGCCCAGTTTTGCTAAGGCGTCAACGAAACCCATTCAGTTAACACCTTATCTAAGAGCTCCTAGGCATATTCCAGGATTTAATACTTAAAAACTTTGAAGAAGCTTTAACCCTTTGCCGGTAATATAACTATTTCCCCACCAGCTTCCTCTATCTTTTTCTTTGCGGATTTAGAAACTCTATGCGCTATGAGTTTAATAGGTCTTGAGACTCTACCTGATCCAAGGACTTTAGCTATACCCATTTTAGTAACGTCTATAACTATTTTTCCATCTTCTATTATTGCATTTCCTTTCCTACTTAATTCTTCGGCAAGTTCATCTATTTGACCAACATTTAGTGTTGTAATAATTGGTGTATGTTCTGGACCTCTGGGTGTGAAACCATGCTTTCCATACCAATCTGGTGCGTATTTTAATACCCATGACCATTTATGTTTGCACATTCCAACAGCTCCTCTACCCCCCCTGCTCCCAGATTTTCTATGCTGTCCTACACTACCCCAACCTTGATTTCTATACCCTCTATATGATCTGCTCTTTTTCTTTCTTCTTACAACCATCTTATATCATCCTCATTAATAATTCATTTATAGCTGGCCCTCTATACCCTAGTTCACCACCTGCGCCATACGGCTTCTTAAGACTTTTCTTAAATCCACCCTTAGGTGGATGTAATCTAAAGACAGGCTTTATTATGTTATCTAATTTATGTAAATACAGTTTTCTTTGTAATAGTAGTTCAGCAAGCTCTTCTATTGAACTTACATTTAGTTTTTCTCTTACATATTCATCAGTTAATGGTTTATTACCTGGTGTTCTTCCACGTCTTCTAAGCAATTCTACTAGTGTCTCTTTACTTATTTCACCCCAAGTAATCCAGTCTTTAACCTTGTGTAACATTCCTTGTATTCCTTGTAATTCGCTTGGATATAGAGTTGCATGGAATTTACGTACAAGTCTTAGTAATCTAAGTGTATATTCAATGTCAGGTGGTACATCTACTGTACCTCTCAATCTTATA
>QMXA01000154.1 GCA_003661905.1 Thermoprotei archaeon
ATATAGCATAAAGCTATTGAATACATAAGCTTTGAGACATGGATAGATATTCTGCTGATTAATCTTTGTATCTCTAACAATCTCTTCAACATAGTTTTTGATACTTGGTAATAGCTGAACTATCTTTTCTAACTTATGCATTGAATAATTATCACCTAAACTAATCCTGTCTCTCAATTAGTACTTCAGTCGTAATGAAGCTTAATTTCTCTATTCCCAACTCCTTTGTTTAAGAATTAGATACATGATGTAAGTGCTATACGCATTTGCTTCACTATATTTCTTAGCCTTCTCAAATAATTCATTCAGTTCTTTAGAGGATCTCTTAACTATAGCTTTGTGATATGAAGTTCGTAGTTGGGATAATGTTACTTTTCTCATTTGTACCTTTAGATATTTCTCAAGATCTTCTATAGGTACAATATCTATATTTAGAACTTTTTTAGCAATGCCATGCACATCAACAATCATGTTACTCTCTTCTAATGATCTAAGAACCATTTGTAACGTTCTAGATCTTCTAGCTACTTTATACAAAAGATCTCTCTGTCCATAAATTAATATTTTGAAATCACTATCAACAGCATTACTGATGATCCTAAAGAATTCACTTACATCATCTATTCTTACGGTTACTAACCCCTTAATTCCGCTAGAGATGTTTAGAACTAGATGTTCATACGATTCACCATCAAAGAATGTTATGATATAGTACGTATCTTCACCAATAATGATTGGAAATATATCTAGAGCCAATAATTTAAGATCTTTTGAAGGTCTAGGTATTAGCACTTCTCCCAAGCTCTCTAATTTTAATCTCAGTACACCTTGGATATAGTCTAGGACTCTATGAACGTACTTTTTCATTTCATTCCATGGAATATTTTTCTCTATAACTTTTATAGCGGCATCCTCATCTATGGCCCATAGTAGTAATTCACATATCTTACTAGGCTTAAACATATTCACGAAATCTCTGATTTTACTCCAGTCAATAGATTCTAAAATACCACTACAATCACTTTCCCAAATTAACATGTACTTCCTAGGCTTATCATCGACAACATAGCTTAGCTCATTGAATGATAATCTATAATTCGATAATCTTAGAATTATTTTGAGTATAGCTAATCCTATACGTACATTATCTATGTCCTCATTTGGATCAAGTTCGTATATGTATCCATATGTAAAATCGATATACCTACCTCTAACTCTTGGAGTTAATGGAATATATTTAGATCTATATATCATTCTATAGCTATCACCGAATTTAACTAATCTAGGTTTCCTAGACTCTACCTCCCATACGACATATTCTGGTTCTTCAATAAATGCTCCAAAGCCATTAATAGGTACTTTAATATAGCATTTAACTGTGGATACTAATTTACCTGAGTCAAAATCCCTCAATATATTTGGTTCTTCACCCCAATACATCTTCGCTATACAGTACTGTTCATAAGCTTCTTTAAGAAACTCTCTATACTTAATAGCGATTCCTAAATCCTGCTCAATAACACTACTTCTTCCAATACTTATAACTATAGTATCATTTGAATAGTCAAAACATCCAGGCTGGTATTTCTCAACAAGATCACGCCATGAAATATTATTACCTACAAATACCTCATTCCCATATTCATCAACTAAAACCCTAGCTATGCCATAAGGTGGGCCATATTCATAGAAGTTAAGCTTATGCCATACACTCTTACCCTTATCCGAGAGAGTTAGCATTGTTTCAAATAATCCCCTTAATGGTCTTACAAGACCTAGTCTTTCGAGAATTTCTTTTTCTTTATTAGTTAAGTCACTTACGTATCTCCTTACCTTGAACAAAGCCTTGAACATTAAGACATATTTGTTACTTGGATTAACATATACGTCCTCCAATGGCAAAGATACATACTCCTTAAGGCCATTAATTCCTAGCTCTACTAATCTTCTATCCCAAGATTTAATAGGTATAATTATTGTTTCAGAAAATGGTAAATCCTTTCTCCTACCTTTCCTACCTTCTCTCTGCTTAAACTCCCTAACATCTTCTGGAACACCGTAATGTATAATCCTAGCAATAGTGCCAATATCAATTCCTTGGAGTAGTGTTCTAACAGTAAAGATGATTCTAATCTTACCTTCACGAGCTAATTCTTCAATTCTACGCCTCTTTTCAGCACTAATTAAATGGTGATGTGTAGCAATAACACTATTAAGAATCTCATCACTTAATCCCAGTTCCTCTCTAAGTCTTGAACGAAGCTTCTTAGCTAATTTCTCAGCAGATCTAATACTTGGTGTAAAGACTACAGTTACACAATTCTCATTACTCTCAAAGTACTTAGCCAAAATCTCAATTATATCAAGACCTAGTTCAGGAATTCTAAAACTATATTCCCTAAGCAGTTCAACTACATTAAATACATTGTCTCTAAAAGTGTTGAAATCCTTAATTAATTGCGTTATTTCAGGAATCTTCTTCACAATTTCATCTTTATTGCTTTGTACAATATCCCATATCTTCTTAATATTTTTACCAAGAACCAGGTATGTGAAATTCTTAACTCTAAAAGGTTTACCTCTTATAATCTTTGTCTCCCTACCATTAATATGAGTTAAATACTCTCTCAATTCTTCAGGATTACCTAGAGTGGCCGTTAGTATGACTAGCTGGGGTTTCTTAGAACATACATACCTTTGGAGAATTTCAACTAGTATTAGTAATACAGTTGCGCCTTTAGAGCCATAGTAATCAAGTTCATCAAGCACTATTAAATCCACATTCTTAAGAAAGTTAAGTAGTATAGATTTACTCTTACCATATGTATCTAGAGCTATTCTCTTAATATCAGCCATTAAATACGCTGGATTAGTGATGACTAGTAATGCATGTGGTAATTTCTCAATTACTTTCCTAGCTCCACCTAATTTCTCAATAATTGGTCTATCAATCTCAATCACGGACTCTCTTAACTCTATGGCTTTGTAATAATCTATTAGTCTATTTATTTGATCTTGGGACAATGCTAATGTGGGGTATATAGCTAGTACTCTTAGCTTATTTCTTAATGCATAGATAGCCCAAGCCTCAGTTTTTCCAGAACCCGTACCAGAGATTAGTATTACATTCTTACCCTGTGATAAAGCTTCAGTAGCTTCAAACTGATGCTTATATAGATTTTTATTAGCAATTTCCTTAGCTCTACCACTTGCTGAACTAAATTCTGGAACTAAATCATGGAATTTAATACTACTATACTCAGGTTCACTACTATCCTCAACAATATCTAAATACTCATAGCCTAGTTCATCAAGTATCTTAGATGATGAAGTTACTATGATGCTTTGACTCACTTCTCCTAAACACCATATCTAATTTGAGTTTAGAAGGCTATATGTGAAATTAGTAACTAATGGTCTCTCTAGAAAAATTATGGATTAATATTAATTAATTTTTGTAGGAAATATAGATCGAGTGATGCTAATGGCTACCATATTAGCAGCTATTCCTGTATGGAGGGTTAAAGCATTTGGTGGTTTAGAGATTTCACTACTCCTCTTTACTGAAGATGAGGTCATATTTCTAAGAGGTATTGAGAGGGTTGGAGGAGCTAAATTATCAATTATATCCCCAGTAGCTGAGGCTTTGGCTCTCATAATGTTTGGACGCAGAGCTGGGGAAATTAAGGAGAAGATAGACTCTCTCAAAGGTCTAAGTATTGATGTGTAGGAATTATTGAAATCATCTAAGAAGGGAAGTTATATCATACCTTACAACGAGATTAAATCCCTATATATTAAAGTACCTAAACTACTAGGGAAGGGTAAAGTTAAAATCTCAATAATGACTGAGAAGGGTAAAAGGTATGAATTCGATGTAGGACCAGCTGATTTGTATAAAGAGTATTCAAAGGAGGACATACATAGAGAAATCCTAAATTCATTAAAATTCATTCCAAAAATACGAAGTATTATCAAAACTGACTAGCGAAATGAACCTAGCTTAAACACAACTACTTAAGAAATTCTTCGATAATACATAGCTTAATCCTAGGAC
>QMXA01000155.1 GCA_003661905.1 Thermoprotei archaeon
GAATAAATATTATTCTATACATATTTTTAGAGCTTATTATATGTCTTCCCATTAAATTCTGAATAATAATTATATGTATACTTATTGCTGATATCAGAAGGATATAATATAAGGCTATAGTAAGTATTTTATTACCAATTGTATAGCCCCATAAGTATATTAAAATGTAGTGTGGGATTAAGCCCATTAACCCAGCTAGTGGAAATATTATTGGAATATAGAGGTATAGCCATATAACTATTCCATAGTCACTGCTATATAGTGATGGAGTTGGTAATAATATAATTAAGGTTAAAAGTCCAACCGTATAAGTGAGGAAAAGGAATTTATCCAATATTGAAGATTCATATGTTATATATAATTCATCGCTAGATAATGACATAGTTATACTGCTTATACTTTTTAGAATAGTTATGAGGAGATATGAAAAAGTTACTTGGCGTACTCTATTTCTTCTCCTACTGGTATGAAGTCCTCTATCTTTGGCGGTTCTTCTGGTAGTCCTTTTCTCTTTCTAATTTCCTTAATAATCTTGTTTTGCAGGCTCTTTGGTACTAATGCCCAGTGTGAGAACTGTGATTGCCAGAAAGCTCTTCCTCCGGTAGCTCCTCTTAATACTTGAGCTAAGTCGAATGTTTCTGATACTGGTATGTATCCATCAACTACAGCGTAGTACTCCCTCTGGTCAATTGAGGATACACTACCTCTCTTACTTACTAATACTGATGTTACAGCTCCAATGAGCTCTGATGGTACTTGAATCTGGATTCTCATTATTGGCTCGTATAGGGCTGGCTGAGCTGCTAACTGTGCACCTAGTAATGCTCTGTGAGTCATAGGTAATATCTGAGCTAGTGTTCTATGTGCTGGATCCTCGTGGAATTCCGCATCAACAATAATAGCCTTTACACCTCTAACAGGCTCCCTAGCTAATGCACCTTCCTTACAGAAATCATAGAATGCTCCAATAATCATCTGTTTTGACTCTTGCATATACTGTACTCCTCTGCTTAGATCAATTAGTATGTTACCGTGTTCTTCGATTGCCCATACATTCTTAGCTTCCTCATGAGAAAGACCACGTTCAACAAGTATCCTAGCAATCTCTTTCCTACTCATCGTCTCTTTAATTTCACCAGAGGCAATTAAGTTAACAATTTCTTCTGGTAGCTTCTCAACTATAATCTTAATTCTATTATGTTTATTTGGAGATTTTCCTGGGAATATTGGTGATCTACCAGTAACCGTCTCTCTATATACAACTATAGGTGGAGATGTTACCACTTCTATTCCCATATCCTGAAGCGTGTGTATTGAAATTTCTAGGTGTAGTGTACCCATACCTGACATTAGATATTCTCCGGTCTCCTCGTTAATCTTAACATGTAAATTAGGGTCTTCAATCGCTAACTTTCTTAATGCATTAATCAACTTTGGAAGATCTCTAGTATTTTTCGGCTCAACTGCAATTGTAACTACAGGTTCGCTAATGTACTTTATAGCTTCAAATGGCACCATACTTGGTAGTGTAGTTACTGTTTCTCCAGCTCTAACACCCTCTAAACCAAGTACTGCTGGAATATTTCCAGCAACCATATGGTCAACTACTTCTCTGTATGGACCCATATACATGCCTACCTGTAGAACTCTATCCTTCGTACCATTATTTATTAAATACACCTCTAGACCAGGAGTCAATGTTCCAGATAGTAATCTTCCAGTAGCTACTAAACCAGCTTTTTCATCAACAATAACATTTGTAACCATAAATGCAACTGGACCATTAGGATCACAGTTAAGCATTGCTTGGCCAATCTCACTATCTAAATTACCCCTCCAAATCTTTGGAATCCTATACTTCTGTGCTTCAATTGGATTTGGTACGTGATCAATAACCATATCTAAAACAGCTTCATGTACAGGGAATAGCTTCCTTAGTTCATCAACTCTACCTTCCTCATAAAACTTTAATACATCATTAAATGTAAACCCTTTCTCTAAAGCTTGCTTTAGTGTAAAGCCCCACCTATCCTTAGCACTACCAAAAGCGACATTATTCTTCTCAGGAGAAACCTTCCACTGCTTCTTATACTGCTCCTCACCAAAAATCTCAATCAAATGATTAAACCTCTGTATAATCCTAGCCAACTTCTTCTGAATTTCAGGAGGAGAAAGCTTAAGCTCAGTGATCAACCTATCAATCTTATTAATGAACAGTATAGGCTTAACCCTCTCAGCTAAAGCCTGCCTAGTTACAGTTTCAGTCTGAACCATAACCTCCTCAACAGCATCAACAACCACCAAAGCACCATCAATAGCACGCAAAGCTCTAGTAACCTTACCAGTAAAATCAACATGTCCAGGCGTATCAATCAAGTTAATTACATAGCTCTTACCATCCTTCTCATGAAGTAAGCTTATGTTAGCAGTCTTAATAGTAATACCCCTCAACTGCTCCTCCTCAAGATAATCTAAAGCCCTAGCTTCACCAGCAACAGTAGGACTCAACAAACCACTAGCAGCCAACAAACTATCACTCAAAGTAGTCTTACCATGATCTACGTGCGCTATGATACCTATATTTCTTACTCTAGTTCTATCACTAATTAACTTTAGTATTTCATGTGTTTGTTTGTATCTTACCATTTTCTATCCCCTTAGGTCATAATATTGGTGTTTTGTGTTGCTTATAAATTTTTGGTTAGTATAGTGACTATGTTGTGTTGACAAATATTTTTGTTTTTGACGTTTCTTCCATAGAATTTTTGCTCGTATGATTTTTTGATTTTCTATAAACTAACTATACTATTGAAGGAGCCTTTAGAAATTTAATGGTTGTTTAAGTTGTCTATCGAGAATATTTTTACAAGGAATAATTTGTCTATAAAGGTTCCTTCAATGTAAATCGGGTTGTTGAAATTTACTAGAAAAGGTATGAGCGTGAATACTAGTCCTATTATTAGTCCTAAGTAATGTCTAACGATATCTGTATTTCCCGGTGGCTATGGAAAAAGAAAAATAAAGGGAAAGAATTAAAGATCATGATTACTGTTAGGTAATAAGTAAAATAATCTCTCTTGCAGTTGAATAGTGCAGATGGGAAGGTGTTAAGCTGCTAAGCAGTTAAGCAAAAACTAAACATAGCTAAACAGAAAATAATTTTAATAAAATGTTATTATTGTAAAGATGCTTGACATAAATAGGTTGGAGGAGATGGATGAGGTGCTAAATGAGATAAGGGCGCTTCATAGAAATACGTAGTTGACATTAGGTTATGAGGTTTCAGTGATGCTCACGAGACAAAGAGAAGTAACGTACCTCATTTGGCTCTTAAGGAGATTAATAATCAATATAAAGCTGGTAACTAAAGGTTTTTAGAGATTACCAAATATCTAGTTCTTGTAAAAACTGGTCGAGTGATGCTTCAATGAACATCTACCATTTAAGCTATACTCCCTACTTTCTAGGAGAGAGAATGGTAACCATATCATTTAGTGGATGTAACTTTAAGTGTATAGGATGCCTTAGGAAGAAGAGGAAG
Organism: Thermoprotei archaeon; assembly: GCA_003661905.1. Taxonomy (GTDB): domain Archaea; phylum Thermoproteota; class Thermoprotei_A; order Sulfolobales; family Ignisphaeraceae; genus B12-G17. The sequence continues at coordinate 3,542 of QMXA01000155.1, forward strand.
GGAGATATCTATGCGGAGAGAGTAGAGTATATAGAGTGGAACCTTAAAAATATAATTAAAAAGATTGAAGAGATTAGACCTCATAGAATATATCTAGGTGGATATGAGCCTACATTAGATCCTGATCTAGTAGACATAGTGAGTAGACTCTCTAAGCTAGACGCGCATATAATCTTACTTACTAATGGATCGCTTTTAAATAGGGATTATATCCATAAGTTGCTAGAGGCTGGTTTGAGAGAGATTATAATAAGTGTTAAGGCATTTGATCCTGAAAAACACCTGTATTATACCGGAAGATCGAATAGGCCAGTTCTAAATGCTATTAAAGAGCTATGCAAAATAGAAGATCCCTATTTTAGATTCCAGGTGGAAACGTTACTGATTCCTGGAATTAATGATCCTGAAGATATTGAAAAACTAGCGATATTTATATCGAAGATTGATAGATCTATAAAACTATTTATAGAACCTTGGATACCTGTAGTTGATGCTTTTAGGGAACCGTC
>QMXA01000156.1 GCA_003661905.1 Thermoprotei archaeon
AGCTAATCCTCCTAAGCAGATCTTGGATATGAGAATACCTGCCTCAAAGCTAGAGCGCGTTTTCAAACCAGCATCGACTATCGTTGCTCTACCTATCTTCTTCGTTACTACATTTAGTTCTTTTTCTCTATCGATTATCTCTTTGACAATATTAGCAGCTAATTTATTCATTGAGAGACTCATATTTCTACACCCTCTTCTTTAATCAACATTCTATAGTGCTCTAATAGGGCTTTATTATCTTCATATGATACGTATAAGAGACCCCTACCATTGATTACAGCGTCTCCGAAGAACAACATAAACTGTTTATTGAATACAATACCTTTAACTTTAATAGAAGGAAGAAGCGAGTCTACATAGAAACTTGGCAAGATTCCTCCTACTTCCTTTCCTATAACTATTTTTCCAGCTAACATTCCAGTACCTGGATATAAGCCACAGTTCTCCTTGATGATAATTGTTCCACCAGACATATCAGCTCCTACTAAGTTGCCAGCACTACCTTCGACTATTATCAATCCTCTCTTCATCCCAACACCGACTTCTGAACCAGCGTTTCCATGGACTATTATGGTACCGTTTCTCATTCCTTTGCCTGGTTTCTCGCCTACTAGCTTACTACCTAGCCTATGGCCTACATTACCGTGTATCTCTATAGTGCCTCCTTTCATCTTTGCTCCAACGTAGTTTCTAGCGTTACCCTTCACAATGATTTTTCCACCACGCATCTTATATCCCACAAGATGTCCTACATTGCCTTTAACCATTATGTTTCCACTACTCATCTTATATCCTACATAGCAGAGCTTATCGGATCCTCCCTCGATAACTATGTTGATAGAAGCTGGGTCTTTGGGTGCTCTTGAAGGTCCAGATATCTCGAATATCTCTGATAAACGAGTTTTCTTACCCCCTTCTAATATTGTCAAATCTCTTATTTCAGATATCTCCTTGCCAGCAAGTCTATCCGGTGTTACATGTCTGAGATCTATTAGTACTGTTGGTTTGACTTTAAGATACAATACATAGGTCGCAGCAGACAAGACTATCACCCTTTAAGATGCGTATTTACGTTGATTTTAACGAATTTCCTCAATTCGTGTTCTCTTATTATGAATGAGTCCATTGTTATGGAATAGTATTCTTTGAACTTCCTCACTAAATATTTGCTTAGTTCTTGATTGAGTTCGCTTGTTATACTGGGTTCTATGTAGTACGTCTTACCATATATAGTCTTCACAATATCTCCTTCTCTAACAACTATTTCACCATCTTTTATGACAATCCATGCTCTCTTGAAGGCTTTTGCGAATTTCTCATATTCCTTACTTATATCTACCTCTCTAGGATCTATGTCATAGATAGCTATATCAGCGTCGGCACCTATACCTAGATGCCCCTTTACTCTCTCTAAACCCAATAGCCTAGCTGGTGCTGCTCTTGTCATGACTGCTAGATCATATAGCGTAAGCTCCAAATCTATTGCTGGAAGCACTGTTTTCCTCAATGCACGTTGATTTACTTCTTTCATAAAATCTTCGCGAGCTTTCTTGCTAATTAGCCATGAGAACATAATTGGGTAGTCCATGAAAGGACCTGCATTCGGATGATCTGTTGTGGGGATCACTCTCCAAGGATCTTTAGTTATGAGGGCTACTTCGAGCCCTATAGCCCATTGAATAGTGTTTACATAGTTTCGCTTGCGATATCTATACGGTACAATACCAGCAGCTGTTTCGACTTCTGTATCGGCATTAGCCCATTTCCACCTCGTTAAGTGATATAATATGTACTCAAAGGGAGCATCAGCTGTCATAGTTGTAGCTGGTCTTCCGGGGATGACTTGTCCCAAGTCTAGTGTAATGTATGGATCTTTCTTCATCGCTTCAGCTATATCCTCACCACCACTCTCTAAATTAGCCCATGAGTCTCCCTTGTAGCTAGTAAATTGTACATGAGTAACGTGAATAGCAGGTGTTTCGCTTAGCTTGTTAATGTCTTTTGTTAATCCCATAGTCTTTAAAGTCGTCAAATAATTCCCTGGATACCCAAGTCTATTACAGTGAACGTGTATTTTATGCGGTAGATTCAATAGTTGGGCAATGTTCCCAATCTCCCTAATTATATCTCTAGGCGTTAAATTATATACTGGTATTTGATCGTCTATATCAATGCCTTCTCCTTTAAAAATCCATACAATATCTGAGCCGGGATCAACTAGTTTTAAAGCAAGCGTTTTGGTAGCCGATAATAACCATGCAAAGTATGCTGCCAATAAATCTCTTGATCCCTCGGAAATTAGGTCTAGAGCTATCCAGTTAGAATCTACTAGTACGAAAGCCGCTTTATCAATGATAGGAATGGTGTTTAATTCCTCATGAGTATGTCTAGTCTTGATGGGTGGAGTAGCTGGTTCAACTACGAAAGTATAACCCATTCTAGCATATTCGTATCCTATCTTAAATACGTTTGGTACTGTTAAACCTGTTTCAGCTCTACGGATGGGGAGCTTATGGGGTTTATTGGTTAGGTAATGGTCCTCAGGCCTCATTAATCTTCCAGCGTTAACTTTAGGACCAGCGATGTGACTATGTATATCAATGCCGCCGGGCATCACAGTTTTGCTTTTAGCATCTATAATTATTGCTTTACTTTCATCTATTTCAGTCGGTTCAACAATCTTGTTATTCTTTATAGCAATATCCATTACCTCGCCGTTAATCCCGTTTATCGGATCGAATACTACTCCATTTTTTATGAGAATTTGGGTCAAGTTTTCAACCCCATCTTAGTTTTTACTTTGTTAATCAATCTCTCTAATATATTGGCATCACATAGAATACCTGGAGGTGGATCAACTACTTTCTTCAAGTGTAAGGGGACTTCATCCATTCTATAAGCTGAGCCTTCGCACTCTATTCCAACTAAGCCGGCAGGGATTATAACATCAGCAAAAGCTGTAGTTAATGACCACTTAGCATCTATGACTATTACTGGGATCTTAGATAGATGTTCAATAGCTTTCCTCGGAAAATGAGCAGCTGGATCACTAGCAATGACTAATAACGCATCAACATCACCATTGGCTAATAGATCTGTTGCGCTAGTAACTCCTATAATCATTTTGGGAAAGCCTCTGCTGTAGTCAACTGCATATGGGTACCCGGTATTCCAGAGCGAGACTTGATTAGCTCCTGTTACATTATAGTGACCTCTCATGGGTATTAAGCCAAATTTTGTCCATTCATTAAGTTCTTGAACAAGCTTGATAGCGGCAACTATGTTTCTATACTTAGCTCCCGTCATGGTTATTCCTAGACCAAAGAATATCACACCATATCTAGCGGTCTTCATCATCTCAGCTAATTCCAGGACTTTTTCCTTAGGAACTCCAGCAATAATCGGAGTTTCTATTTCTAAATCTCTGATAGCCATTCTTAAAGCAGTTAGTAATTCAAGGTCTTTACCAGGCTCTACTTGTATATATAGGTCAGCGAAATTGGCTGTCGCAGTCTTTCTAACATCAATAACTACGATTTTCCTCTCCTTCCTACCTTTAACATATTTACCTTCCCGTAAGACGATCCTTGATATATGGTTAAGATGAGCTGCAAGCGGATTGCATCCCCAGAATATCACTAAGTCAGCGAGGTGAATCGCAATTGCAAAGGTATATCTAACAGCTCCTACTTCCTGAACTGCTAAGGCTGTAGGTCCATGGCAGAAAACCGATGTATTATCAATAGCTCCATGAAGTATTTCAGCTAATTCTATTGCATGTTCATTAGCTTCGATACTTGTACTTGATAGACCAAAGATCAAGGGATACTTAGCGTTGACGAGTATATCCGCAGCCTTATCTAACGCTTTCTCTAGATCAACTTCTATTAACTTACCATTCTCCCTAATATAGGGTTTCAAAATTCTATGGCTGTGATAGTTCAAGAACTTGGCAAAAGATATTGCACAACCCCCTATATTCTTAATTATCTTATTTCCATCAGCTTCTACTATGAGGTAATCACATAGATCACCACAAAATG
>QMXA01000157.1 GCA_003661905.1 Thermoprotei archaeon
ACTACCACCAGAACCTAAGGATCTGCCCTTAGCAACTATAATTTTTGTCTTCTGCTCAATTGCCTTAATCTTTGTTCCATAACCCTTTAAGGCTATGAGAGCAGCTACTTCTGCAGTTTGAAGCGGATTGAGTTTTGTATAAGGTACTTTTATACCAACTCTCCTTGCAGCTTCCCTTATATCTAGTGATTCACCACCTATTAATGTGGATTGAATCACCTCAACATCATCTGGAAGTAGGCTGAAAACTTTCGCTAACATATGTTCAGTAGATGCAAGTTCAAATACATTATCAAGTGCAATTATCTGAGGTCTATACTCCCATATCAATCTTATGACTCTTCTTAGTGGAGCATCGATAGTTTCATATATTTTCCTTCCTTTTGAATTGAGAATTACTATAGCATAGTGAGGTTTATGAGTTTTAGACTGTGGACTTCCATGAGCAAGATCAAGACCCATTATGGGTCTTTCTCTACTCACTTTTGACATATCTTAGCACTTCCTCTTCAGATATATCTAATCTAAATCTCTTTCTAAAGAATCTCACAATATACCTAACATCACGCTCTAATAAGTTTTGGGCATTGGGATCTACTACAGCAATCCACTGAGGCCAATCTATAATATAAGGTATTTCCTTCTCATCACTAATCACTATGAGAACATTGTATTCACTCAAATCACCATGAATAATGCCAGCTTCTTTATAGGCTTTTTTAATAGTCTCAATAATATTCCAAAGGACATCTTTTGGATTCAATAGCTCCTTAACCTCATATAATTCTACACCTTCGAGGTACTCCGTGACAACAGCGTGTTTTGCTCCACCTAGTGCATTAGGAACCAATGCATTCACATTATTAAGTATTCTCAACGCTTCTAGCTCTCTCTTTCCTGATATAATACTTCTAATTAGCCAGTCACTACGTTCAAATTTCAATCCATAATCTCTATGTAATACTACCTTCTTGAAACTAGTTCTACCAATTCTGTGGAATTTTATTGAAGCTAATTTGTTATCAGGTGTTAGTGCTTTATAGACATCACTCTCCTTTCCAACACCTATTTTGTCCCCTAAAGCAGCTACTACGTTTCTATCTACAAGTTCTTTCAATGCTAGACAATCAAGACCTAGGAATGTTAATCTATAAGCAGGCATGGTTGTATGTTTCCTTATAACCTTAAAGGATCTAAGTTTTCTTAATCGAGCATCTAGTTCTTTAGGAGGCATATCTATTCTAGAAGCAATCCACTCAATAGGAACATATTCAAACCGGAAAAGAGCTCGTTCAAGTAATTTTAATAATTTAAAATCTTGATTAGTGAGTCTTCTGAATATCACTCCAAGCTTTACCAAATTAAGCACCTATGAATTACTATCATATTCTGTCACACACCATAATTTCAGAACTCTTAAGTTATTGTGAAGAAAAACTTGTGCGATAAACATTAAAACATTCTGAAAAGATTATGTGAAGGGTGATTACTTTGTCCTTAAGGACTAAAAGGGATATGATAGTAAAAGGTGCTGAATGGATTGAAAGAGTATGTGCAGCTCTGGCAAATCCTACAAGATTAAAGATATTGCACATATTAAAAGATAAGGAAATGAGTCTCGAAGAATTATCAGAATTACTTAATCAAAGTAAAGCCAATATATCAACCCAGTTAAGGAGATTAGAGGAAGTAGGGCTCATTGAATGTAGGTATGAGAAGGTAAAGGGCATACGAAAAATATGCAAATTAGCTGTTCAGGAACTCAAGATTATCCTTGAGTAATTGCAGCAACAAATGCTAAGTATATTGGGGAAGGTCTTAAAGGCCTACTCTTAAATTCTGGATGTGCTTGAGTACCTATGTAGAATGTATGGTCTTTAAGCTCCATAAACTCCGGGAATCTCTCTTTACTCCACCCACTAACAATAAGACCACAAGATTCGAGCATATCAACATATTTTGGATTAATCTCGTATCTATGCCTATGCCTCTCATAAATAATATGTGTACCATATATTCTATGTACCTTCGAACCTTGGACAAGGGTTATTGGATGTGAACCTAGCCTCATAGTCCCTCCAAGTCCCTTAATTCTCTTCTGCTCTTCCATTAAGTCAACAACTGGATGGGGAGTTGAAGGATTTATTTCAGTACTATTTGCATCCTTCAAACCTATAACGTTTCTAGCAAATTCGACGACCATAAGTTGTAGACCGAAGCATATACCAAGGACTGGTATACCTCTCTCCCTAGCTTCTTTGATTACTTTAATCTTACCTTCAGCACCTCTCTTACCAAATCCAGGTAATATTAAAGCACCATCAACTTTCTCTAATATCTCATTAGGATCTCTTAGTCCTCTCTCAACATCTGTTGCTTCAACCCATACTAACTCTGTTCTTACCTTTAAATGAGCTGCTGCATGTCTGAGGGCTTCAATAATGCTTATATAACTATCTTTTAGAGCTGTGTATTTACCAACCATAGCTATTTTCACTGATTTATCTACGTGTTTAAGCTTATCAATGAAGTCTCTCCATCTAGATAGATCTGGCTCGTGATATTCTAAATTTAATCTTTGGGCGATGTACCTAGTCATTCCTTGCTTGTGAAGTATTAATGGTACTTCATAAACAGTTTCCACATCATAATTACTAAATACCGCATGTAGGGGTACATTACTATATAAGGCTATTTTCTGCTGTGCTTCTAGTGTTAATGGTCTATCACTCCTAGCAACAATAGTATCAGGTTGAATACCTATTCTTCTTAGTTCTTGAACACTATGCTGGAGAGGTTTTGTTTTTAGTTCTTCTGTAGCTTTTAGGAATGGAACTAGTGCTACATGAATAAATAATGTATTTTCAAAACCCTCTTCAAGTCTCATCTGTCTTACTGCTTCAAGAAATGGTAAACCCTCTATATCACCTACAGTACCACCTATTTCAACTAAAACAATATCTGCACCACTTTGCTTAGCTACCTCTCTGATGCGTGATTTTATCTCATCTGTTATGTGAGGTATTATTTGAACACACTGACCTAGATAATTACCTTTCCGTTCCTTCATTATTACCGAGTAATATATTTGACCAGTTGTTATATTATTATGTTTTGAAAGATCTACATCGAGGAATCTTTCATAGTGACCTAAGTCTAAATCAGTTTCACCCCCATCCTCAGTCACAAAGACTTCGCCATGTATGTAGGGATTCATAGTTCCTGCATCTACATTGATGTAGGGATCTATTTTAATAGCTGTAACACTATAGCCTATGCTCTTCAAAAGCATGCCTAGAGATGCCGTAGTAACGCCCTTACCAACACTACTCAGTACACCACCAGTGACGAAGATATATTTAGTAGACACAAGTACCACACATAGCTAAGCTATAGCATCCTAGCGTAAAAAGCTTAAGATTATTTTTAAGGAGAGAATTTTTATGAATTTGAAGCACCACCATATATAGGCTGAGTATTTATGCTACCTAACAAACTTAGAAGTAAATTAGAAACAAGACCATTATTACAAGTAGCTCTTGATTTCATAGACATAAGCGAAGCTATCTCAATAGCTGAGAAGGTGTGGAAAGCAGGTGTTGACATATTAGAAATAGGTACACCTCTCATAAAAGCTGAAGGTGTTAGAAGAGCAGTTACTATAACTAGGAATAGATTCCCTGAAGCAATAATTTTAGCAGATATGAAAACAGCTGATGTAGGAGCTCTAGAAGTAGAGCTAGCAGCTAATTCAGGAGCTGACATAGTTACAGTACTTGGCACTGCTGATGATGAAGTTATAAAATCGGCTATAAATAAAGCTCAAGAACTAGGGGTAGCAATTGAAATTGATATGATAGGTCATAGAGATCCTATAAATAGAATAAAGAGAATTAAGGAATTAGGCGCTGATATAGTAGGACTTCATATAGGTATTGATGTACAAAGACAGAGAGGCTTCACAGCTGAAGCTATTGGAAGTCTAATAAAAACAGCTAAACAAGTATTCAAAGGCCCTATAGCCATAGCCGGAGGATTGAAGCCG
>QMXA01000158.1 GCA_003661905.1 Thermoprotei archaeon
AATATATGTCGATGAATATTGGTGTATCTTCATTTAAGATCCTCTTTAAATTATATACTGTGTCTAGAAATGGCTTATTAATGCATTTATTATTTGTAACAAAGCTATATATTCCCAGCAAATTAGTGAATGGCACTAGAATTATGATGAGGAAAGTAGCTATACTAAGAAGTCTGATTAACTTCATGAATTTCTTAGCTAGGAATTTATATACAGTATTGAGTGATTTGGCTATGAGTATTGAGTGAAGAGGTAATAGTTGTTGTAGATAATGAGGACCCCAAGCAAAACCAAAGATATTAGGTGACATTGTGCCCTTAGTACCTAGAGAGAGTATTAAGATTGTTAGGAGTATATATAGAGCAAGACCTTTAACTACATTGCTCTTAATCAATGAATATGTGAGAATAGTTATTAGTAATGTGACGACTATGTAGAAGAATATGTTTCGCAGTAAATAGCTAAGTGTAATTACAGGTATACCAGCAATAATCATAGTTACATATTCTGTGAATAGAAAAACAACTCTTCTAGCAAACTCTAGAAGTGTTACACCTTCATGAAGACCTGTCCAGGGGGCTTTGAATATTGCAATTATAGAACCAAGAGGTTCTATAATATTGTATAGAACCATATTTATGTATCCTACGATTAACCCAGAAAACCAGAATTTGATATTGTTAAGGAGTGTTTTAAGAAATGATCTCTTGATGAATAGTGTATAGCTAATAATAAATGCTATAATTGATGCTATAGATGAGGGATGGGCTTGAAGAGTTAACCCTACTAAAATACCGAGAATAAACCACCACTTCCGCCCATTATTCGTAGCTCTTACAAATATATATAGAGACAATGTGAGGAGTAATGGTACTAAACTAGCTGACCAAGCAACGTGACTTGATATGAGTATATGTGCAGGGGACATCGCTAAGATAAGTGATGCCATTAGAGCTACATATTTATCTCCACATAACTTGAGTGCTAGGAAGTAAAGTAATGGGGGAGTTAATGAACCTAGTATAACTACAAGTAATCTAGCACTAATTATTGAAGGTATAAAGAGGTAGAGTAGGGCTACTAAATAGTTATATAGAGCTCCAATGAATGGAGCATTATTCGTTAATGGGAAGAAACCATAGTTAATAATAGCATATGCTCTCATATTTTCGCCTAATTCATCAGTGCGGAAAATAGGGTATTGCATGAAGTAGATTAGTCTAATAATAAGTGAAAAAATGAAAAGTAATGTAATAATAGTAATTGTGAATTTTCTATGTTTCATTACTAGATCTGCACCTATGAAATATTTGCTAAGGGTATTTAATTATCTTCAGAGGTTATTTAAGGGGTTTTGATGAATGTGTTCTCTTACTATGATTATTCATAGAGCTCTCTTGGATGAATTTTAGCTACTTTACGACCGATAGAATCAGCAACCTTTATAGCATTGAATACCATTTCCGCTGTTACTTCGAAAGGTTCATTATGTATAGTTTCCTTAGGTGCTACTGCTTTTTCAGATACCTTCCATAACTCCTCCTCTGTTATATCGAATAACCCTAGTTCCTCGAGATTTATTGGAAGGCCAATATTGTGTGCCCACTTCATATACTTCACTACTATATCTAAAGATACATTCTCAAGTACTAGTTGAACTATGGTTCCAAAAGTTACTAATTCTCCGTGGTATTGATGAGGTCTCATTTTCTTTTCAAGAATTGTAAATCCATTATGTATGGAGTGAGCTGCAGCTAATCCTGTATTTTCAAATCCTAAACCACTTAGGAGAGTGTTTGCTTCAATAACTACTTCAAGAGCTGGTGTAACTACGTGTTTTCTAGCAGCTTCCATAGCAGCTTGCCCATACTTCCTCAAAATTTCAGAAGTGAGTTTACATAGCTCAAATCCTAGAATTGTTGATCTTAATGGTGTTTTAACTTCTGGTTCGTATTCTGACCATACAAAGTTGCATTTGCCTGATTGAATTACAGCTCTTCCTTCAAATATTTTAGATGATGCATCGCCCATACCACATGCTAAGAATCTTGCAGGTGCTTTTGCTATTATCTCTGTATCAACTAGTATTAAATCGGGATTTCTAGGCCAGAACTTATATTCTAAGAATTCACCTGGGTAGGGCTCCGTGTATATTACTGAGAGAGCACTTGTTGGAGCATCTGTAGATGCTATTGTGGGTAAACACACTACAGGAATGCCAATTTTATTACCGATAGCTTTTGCAGTATCGAGAGCCTTACCACCACCAGCACCCATAACTACATCAGCACTGAAGTTTTGAGCCATTTTACTTAATCGATCAATTTCTTCCCAGCTACATTCCTTTCTGAACACTTCAAATACTGCATCTACCTCATGCTCTTTGAAGCTTTTGTTCAAAGGTTCTTTAACAATACCTAGAACAACTTCATCAGCAAATACAAATACCTTTCTACCAAATATCTTAATGAACTTACCACCATACCTAATGACACCAGGTCCTTGTATGTATCTCCTAGGACTTATGAACCCCTTGACATATGGTGTTGTAGCAAATATGAATTCAGACACATACCCACCCGATAACCTATGGTAAGAGAACGTAATAAACAAGCTTAGATTAATAGGTATTTTGAGCTCTAAACATTAAGAGTTAATTCAGAATAATCAATGGATATGTGAATAAGAGTTAAGCTATGTTAAGCTTTAAAGAGTATAGCTACAGCAATAACTGTACCTACTATAATTACTATGAGAAGTAGTATATGTATGATTGGTATATGTATTCTTAGTGCTTGCCTACCTATTGTTATAGGGTAGTTAGAATAGATTGCTAGTGTAACAATTGATGTTGTTTCAGTATTAGCATCACCTATGGGAATTATTCTACCATGCTCTACTCTGTAATTTGTTATTATTCCTCCATCATCTCTCTGTAATGAATAAATAGTCTCATAGCATCTATCTATGATCCCTCTATACTTCATAGTAATTCTAGGATTCACAATTTCTAAAGCTCTATAGAGATAGATTGCTAGTGCTAGTTTGTATGTATCATATTTGCCATTGAATGCTTTATCCCTAAATCCATAGCCATCCCACATACTCATAAGCTTCTCAAATAAATACTCAGCATAAGATCTAGAACCTTGTAGAAGTTTGTCTAGAGCCCTATATACTATTAAATCTGCGTAGAGTTCCCAATCATTTATTATAGGGTTTGATTCATTATGTATTTCGAACTTTATCTTGAATATTGTATTGAATTTCTTAGAGTATATGGTGCTTATAGTAATTATTGATGCTTCATAAAAATCATCAGGTATATCTATACCCAGCAATATCTCATGCTGATTATCTTCACCATTATTATATCTACTTAGTTCCTCCATAATTATATGAGCATATGGGGATTCTAATAATGTTAAAGCTCTAGAAGCTAAGAGATTATCACTTGCGATATATATGGTTCTCGAATCACAACAATACCTCGTAGCAGCTCTAAGTAATTTAGCTTCAGGAACATATTGGGACTCTAAAAATTTTCTTAAGCCATCTCTATCTAAGGGAGTTGATGAACAAGAAAAAATCACATATTTACAAACCAATAAAGCTAATAACAAAAATCCAATACCTCTCATCATCACACCTAGTAGAAATTTCCATCATTGAACGGATTCATAGTATGAGACAAGGGGATTTGTGGTGGCCCGATCCCAGCTTGGGAGAGCTGCGGAGCCTTTCGGACTCCACAGCTCTGCCCAACGCCACCGGCTTAACTTCCGGGTTCGAAATGAGTCCGGGTGTTGCCCGGCGGCTATGGCCGGGTCGGGCCACCGCTATGCTGGTTGTGTCTGAGTTAATAAGCATTGCTTTTTGTATTTTTAATAATAGTGATGTGAGGTTTAGCTCTTGATCATGGGTAATTTATATATTTTCCACTTTGTTTTCTCTATGCTGATTCTAACCATACAGGCAATTACTAATATTACTGTTGATATAAGAGCTATTGTAGCTCCAACTGGT
>QMXA01000159.1 GCA_003661905.1 Thermoprotei archaeon
ATTCTCATGCATTCCCAAATACCTTGGAGACTTATTTATACTTTTACAGCAATATTAATTGATGAGATTTGACTAAAGTAATAATCATAAGGACAGAAAGCAAAATTGCTATACTTCCTATGATATTTTTGTTCATTTTTATAATGCTGATTTTAATGATTTCTTACAACTACGCTATTCCAATAATAACTATATTAATAATTACTTTACCTTCTCTTATACTGGTAACATTGGTAATTATTCTGATTAGATCAAAATCATTGAATAGAGTGATTAATCAACTTAGTTCACTAATTATTGTTAAAGATAATGAGATATTAATAACTAAGCCTATACTTGCTGAGTATGGAATTCTGAACTCCGTGGGTTATTGGACTATTGGTAGAAGAATCAGTTCTTACCGTTGTAAGTCTTACTTCAAATCAATTCTAAAACCCAATTATTTAAATAGAATTAAAGTGGATGAAATCAGCAATAAGTACACTATTCTCGTAGATAGTGATGGTTGTGGCGTTCTAATATTACCATGTTTTAAAATACTAGATGATTATTTCAAGAACATAGTCATAGCGATTATTAATCCAAGAACTCCAAATTTAGAGGTCTCTTCAAACAGACTGAGAATAGACTATAAAGGAAAAGACATAGTAGAAGCTTTCATTCACATTTCTGGATCTGAGATTTATGGATCTATATATAGATACATGGCAAGTAGGTATAGAATCGCTAGGCTTGAATTAATTGGTGAAGCAGGTACTAGGGGTCAATACATTATAATACATAAGTTAATCACAGAGTCAAGGTCTCAAAAAGTAGAATTTAGGTACAAATTTGCTCCTAATGAACCCATAGTAATACTGACACATGAAAAAGTGCTAACACCCATGAGACTTCTCAAAGCCCTAAGACAAAAAGCTCCATTAATACTTGGTCTAGGTGCTGGAAAGTACAAACTGCGCTTATCACTAGAAACTCCAATACGTAAAAAGGTATTTACGGAAGTAGGAATTAAGTATAGATAATCAAAGTCATGTTAAGTAATGCTGGTCTAAACTTAAGATTATCACCTACACTTGTTAGTATTTTTACTCCCCAGGAATCAACTATGCCTGGGGTTGAGTCACTCAGTGAAGGTCTATAACTTCATGAGACCTGATACTGAGCTTTATGAAATGAAAGCAATTAGAAAAATGCCTATAATCACTATTTCTTTAATAATTATTAATGTAGCGGTTTACATCATCACATCTATAGATGAAGGTCTTTTATCAATTAGTAATGAATGGCTTCTTAGAGGAGGATATATTCCTCTAAGGCTAAGTAACTTAAATGAAACATATAGATTATTCACTAGCATGTTTATGCATGCAGATCTTCTTCATATATTCTTTAACATGTACTTCTTATACCTATTTGGAAGAGCAGTTGAGAATACACTTGGGAGATTAAGATTTCTCTGTCTTTACATAGGTTCGGGTTTAGCTGCATCGATATTCCATACAGCATTATCCATTATCCAAGGTACTGAAGCTATTACAATACCTGCTATAGGAGCTTCGGGAGCTATAAGTGGTGTATTAGGTGCTTATCTATTGCTATTCCCCAGAACTTCATTAACAGCTTGTTGGTTCTTCTTTTATTTCCCCATATGCTTTACTGTTAAAGCAGCATATTACTTAGTATTTTGGTTTGCACTTCAGGTAATTTATGGATATGCAAAAATAGGTGCAGTTGCCTTCTTTGCCCATGCTGGAGGATTTCTTGGAGGTATGGCTCTCTTGTCGTTAGTGATTAATAAAGAAAGACATTCATTTCTAAAACTGATGATATCTAGGAAACGCCTCTTTGATTATATAGTATATAGATTTTTGGAGTTCAAAGGCTTAGGAGCAGTTAAAGCGATCTTAGCATTATTGATATTAGCACTCGTAGCTAGTGCTGGTTATGTCCTATCATCCTCTTATGGATTTAGCGAAAGTATATATGCTTTAGAAACATATGCAGACTACTTACAATGTGCTTATGGTAAGTGTCTTCCAGGATCTCAAATAGATTTCTTAGTGATAGATCTTAGAGTGAAGAGAGCTCTTAATACTCCAATACAGGATATGATAAGAGTACTTCTAAATAGATTAGACTCTGCTGGTTATATCTATAACACTACATTAAGTAATTGGCATGGTATAATTAGTTGGTCAGGATACGTATATGTAGCCAAATTACCTGTCATCTTGAAGCTTAATATGAGTGCTCAATATAATAATCTAGGATTACTATTATATGCCCATGGACAAGCAGAGACTGAGATACTCTATTGTTCAAATGGTGTTTGTAAGTATAGCGGAGTTATTGCTAAATATAAAGAATTTGAGATAGATGCTGAAGGCCCACTTCCACTTAGAAACTTGATTCAGATTCCAGCACTAATATCTATAGTCATAGGTATCTATGCTCTCTACGTAGTACTTAGGAAAGATAAGGAATTGGAAATAGTGTAGAGTACCTACTTACAATTCTTAGTTATACTCTTAGATAATTCATTACATAACGTATTTATGTAGATTCTGAGAAAAATTTTTGGGGTGAGGATATGGGTAAGAAGGTTCTAATAATTGCTGGTGATGGTATTGAAGCTCAAGAGATATTCTATCCCTATTACAGATTGAAAGAAGAGGGTTTTGAAGTAGATGTTGCAGCTCCAACAAAGAAGGAGGTACTATTTACTGTAGTTCATGATTTTGAACCTGGGTGGGAAACATATTCGGAGAAACCAGGTTATAGATTTCCATGGGTGACTAAGGCCTTCAAGGATATTGACCCAGAGGAATATGATGGATTAATAATCCCAGGTGGAAGAGCTCCAGAGTATATCAGACTTAGCCCAGAACTTGAGAAAATAGTTAAACACTTCTTTGAAAAGAATAAACCTGTAGCAGCTATATGTCATGGTCCTTTAGTTCTAATAGCATATGGATTAGTTAAGAATAGAAAAATGACGAGCTACATAGCTGTGAAACCAGATGTTGAGAGAAGTGGAGCTACATACGTAGATTCCGAAGTTGTTGTAGATGGGAACTTGGTAACGAGTAGAGCTTGGCCTGATTTACCAGCATTCATGAGAGAATTCATAAAACTACTCAAGAAGTAAGCAATATCTCATAACCTATATTTTTCATCACTTTATTCATAACACATAGAGGAGTAAATAATGAGTAATGGACCTTTGATACTTAGACTAGCTAAGCTCGAAGATACAAAAGAAATTACAGAAGTTCATTGTAAGAAATAGCATAGAAATAAATTCAATGACGAAAATATTTAGGGATACAAATATGGAGTTGAATTAAGAATCTTTACATACTACAATATTAATAATGAAAATTCTAATACTGGGAAGATATCAGAGTAGCTTCAGCGAATGGCTAAAACACAGCTCATATATGGACGAAGAAGCACTTAAAACTAAAAGAAGAGAAAGGAGTTATTAAAATCTCCATTTATCCTACGTAATTAAGACGATATAGAAAGAATACGATGAGGCGGTTATTAAGCTATGGATACCCAACGTATAAGTGCTAGATGAGACATTTATACATATCCTAATTAGAGCAAAAGAACTAGGTTTCTCAGAGATCATCGCTATTATTAGTAGAAATCACATAGTTAAGATAAGAAATACAAACACGAGATAATAGCAAGTTCCATAATTTCAGAAACAGAAATTCACTAACATCTTGATTTTAGTAGTTAAAGTTCAATGGACTGAAGTAATACTTGTTCCTACATTAGGTCCATACCTATTAGAATCATTCTGACACATACAACTTTGTTAAGGATACATAGCATCTTAATTAATTGTAAATTTTTCCCAATAGAACCATTGGGATTTCTTGGCATTATTTCTAGTTACAAATACGGTCCTCTTACCAAAGAATTATGTACCCTTACCTATTATTATTTAGAAATCTTGAATAAAGTGAAGGAATTGAAATAATATCCTAATAGCCGCACTCTAATATAA
>QMXA01000160.1 GCA_003661905.1 Thermoprotei archaeon
ACAAATATTCCACCTGTGAAGCCAAGTATTGCTGCATATATCATTAATGCATAGAGTTTGCATCTTCTGACATCAATACCTAGAGCTTCTGCAGCTTCTTCATCGTCTCTTATAGCTTTAAGGTAGTAACCTAGCTTGGATTTCTCAATCTTCATATTTAGCCATATAACAAATACCAACACTATAGCTGCTAAATAGAAGTATGGTTCATACCTATTGAATCTTAAATATAGCCATGACCATGTGTATGGTACTTCAGTAGCTATGTAAATTTCTGTAGTTCCATAAATTAGCCAATAGGCTCTTTGTAGAATAACTACCAAAGCAGCTGTTGCTAATGCATACCATACCTCTCTAAGTCCAAATCTAAATGTTGGATATCCAACAACTATTGCTAATCCAACAGCTGTCAGAGCTCCTAATGGCATTCCTATCCATGGTGTTATTTTGTAAAATACTAGTAATAGACCTGCAATTGCACCACCAAGAGCTAAATAAGCTGATGCTGCTAGATCTAGTTGACCAGCATATCCACCTATAATATTCCATGCAGTAACCATGATAGCTACTATAACTACTTGAGTTGCTAAATATACGTTATACTGATTAAATCCTAGAATAACAGGTATGAGGAACAATATTATGGCAAATGCTAATAAAAATTTATAGAAGGTGCTAAATTTCATAGCTATGCACCCCCTACTTCCTAGCGAATATTCCTCTTGGTCTTAGCCATAGTATTAAGAGGAATGTTAGATATATGAATAACTCTCTAGCTCCTGCTTTGACCATTGAAATACCTATTGCCTCAATAACACCTATTATTAGACCTGAGAATAGTACGCCTGTCACACCACCTAGACCTCCCATAGCTACTATGCACCAAGAGAGTAATCCATAGAGGATGCCTATGTAGGGATCTGCTCTACTAAATGTCATTATTAAAGCACCTGCTAATGCTACTAATGATAGACCTAGGCCAAATGTTGTTGCGTATACTCTCTTTACATTTATGCCCATGAGCCCTGCAGCTTCTCTATCATCAGCAGTAGCTCTTACTGCTATACCGAATCTAGTTCTAGTTAGTAGTATATGTACTAGGAATAGAGCCACAAGACTAACTGCTGCTGCTATTAATCTCGATAAAGGAATTACATAGCCTCCAATAATTATTGTTTGTTGAAGTATTGAGTATGGCAATCCTCTGGGTTCTGCATGCCAAATAGCAAGTGCTATATTTCTTAGAAACATTAGCAAACCAACAGTTACAGCTATTTGTATTAGTGGTGAAGCTCCGAGAACTCTTTCTATAAGTAACTTATAGACAACTACTCCTACTAAGAAGAAGAGTGGCATAGTTATTACTATGGTTGTAACGCCTTCTACCCCTAAAGCTATTGCTAATACATAGGTTAGATACATAGCGAGCATTACGAAATCTCCATGAGCGAAATTTATTATACCCATAACACCGAAGATGAGGGAAAGACCTAAAGCTACTAATGAATATAATAAACCTAATAACACTCCATTGATGAGGTTCTGGAGCAATAGATGTGGAGATATCAATGCTAACACCTCTAATTCATGTGGAGGTATTTATAAAATATATTAAAAATATTTATTTTAAATAAAATGATGTTAGTTATATAGTCGGGATTCAATTGCTTGAATACTAGATATGGCGTTCATGGATATTTCCAGAGCTGAAGCACCTGACCACTCAGGTCTTGGAAATACTGGTTCAATACCTGGTTCTGGATCTGGCCATACAACATGTGGTTCTCCGTTAATTACTTGTATGATGGCTGTTCCAGCGTAGAGGTTATCACCATTAGGTGCGAACTTTATATGACCTGTTGGGTATGTTTGTGCTGCTGGACTATTCTCATCAGTTAGGTCTAGAGCTAAGAATGCCTCTCTTAGATTATCTGGATTCAGTGGATCTTCTGGGAACATTTCTCCTGCCTTCTCCAGAGCTTCTTTAATTACCCACATTGAGTAGTAAGCTATTCCTCCAGCTTCTGTTGGTATTTTTCCAAATGCAGCTTTGAAGTCATTAACGAATTTCTTATTCCAATCTGTAGGTCTAGCTGGGTTATAGCTGTACGTATTAGTGTAATACTCAACAGCTGCACCAGCAGCTTTTATGGAATCTGGATCTGTATATCCACAACCTCCAGCACCTGCTATGAACATTGGTTTAAAGCCTAGTTCTTTAACTGTCTTAGCAATTAGTATAGCGTCATGGAAGTAGGGTACAGATACTACTACATCTGGTTTTAGATCTATTAACCTAGATACTAGAGGTGTTGCGTCAGCTATATCATATGGATATTCTATGTGATCTAAGATTGTAAGTCCATATTCCTTCGCCTTCATTATAGCTCCGTGAGCTACATAAGCTCCAAATATTGAGTCTTCATTCATAACTACAACAGTTTTTACTTCAACGCCTTTTTTCTTAGCCATATCCATTATGAACTCGATAGCTGATGCTCCATGCTGGCTAGCTTTTGGAGCAGCTCTAAATACGTATTTCCAACCCTGTTCAGTTAGTTTATCTACTAGAGCATCCATTACTAAGATCACTTTTTCTCTCTCTGTTACTTCAGCTACACCTGCTGTAATTCTGCTAATGTATGCTCCAAGTATTATTACTGGATGCTCCTTTGAAATTAATCTCTCAGCAGCTAACTTCCCTGTTTCTGGGCTTTCCCCTGAATCTTCTGTCACAAGCTTTAGCTTTGCTCCTCCTAAAGACTTTATGCCTCCCAGCTCATTAATGTGCTTAATAGCTAGTTCAGCAGCTTGTTTAGCTTCAAGCCCGAAGACTGCATGTTTACCTGTTAATGGCTCTACAAGTCCGATAACTACTTCCTTAATTGCTGGTTTAGTTGGTGTAGGAGTTGTTGGTGGTAATGTAGTTAAGTAATACGCGATTCCAGCTATTGCAACGATTACAACAATAATTATTGCAATTATGTATGAATATTTTATGGCCATAAACAGCGACCTCTTCGATAATTATTAGTCAAGACTACAAATAAATTTAGCTCCTCTTCGATTATTATAAAAAGTATTTTTATTTGACGTATTCAAAATCTGACCATTTTAGAATAGCAACTGCCATTACTTTAACAGCTTTTATAACATCACTTACCTTAACCCATTCATTATATGCATGCATCTGAGTTATTGTTCCAGGGCCGAAACATACTGTAGGCACTCCCATCTTAATAAGTATTCTCATATCAGTAGCTCCTTCATGCCCTTTAACTACGGGTTCTATACCCAAGGATTTCTTATAGGAATCAATTATTGTCCGTACTATGGGATGATTAACCGAGATTTCTACTCCTTCACCTGCATATCCTTCTTGCCTTACTTCTGGCGGATTGAATTTGAGCCAAGGATCTGTTTCAGCATACTTAAGTATGAAGCTCTTCAGTTCATTAAAAGCAGACTCAATTGTTTCTCCAGGCAATAACCCCATTCTCCCTCTAAGTACTGCTTTATCTGGTATTGCACTAGGATATGTACCAGCTTCGAACATTCCTATAAATAGAGCTAGTACTCCTCTTGGATCTGGATATAGTGGATGTTTCTTTTCCCTAATTCTTATTTCGTATAATTTCTTTATAGCTTCATATACTTTGTATCCCTGCTCTACAGCATTGACACCTTCCCATATTCTTGACATAGATGCCGTCTTTCCTCTAACCTCTACTGTGAACCACATACTCCCGGAAACAGCGGGTTGTATTTCTAAGTCGCTTGCTTCAGCATTTATTGCTCCATCAGCCTTATAACCTTTTAGAAGTGCTGCTAATGTTCCATTACTTGTATATTCTTCATCTATTACGTAGTGCATGTATACATCTCCTCTAGGCATGAATCCAGCATCTAGAATAGCCTTAACGGCCATAGTATATGCTGCTACGCCACTCTTCATGTCAGAAGCTCCTCTACCATATAGATAATCATCTTTAATTACAGCACCAAATGGGTCATAT
>QMXA01000161.1 GCA_003661905.1 Thermoprotei archaeon
GTATCGTATCCAATAACCTTACCTCTAAGACCAAGCTCGTCCATATACCTAGCTAACCACTCCATTGGATGTCTCTCATCAGGATACTCTGGGTAATGAATAACCTCATCTACATAAGCGTATCTCTTGATATGATCTACTTCTAACAAAGGACTAAACATAGATGTTTCGCCATCGCTCTTAATTATCACTGCTATAGGTCTCTCAGTTTGTAGGAATTCGAAGCCTGTTACATACGTGATATTAGCTGGCGTAACTATGTATAAAGCATCAATACCCTTCTTCACCATGGATTCTACAAGGGCATTTCTTCGCCTATCCAATTCCTTCTTAGAGAGATAGAACATCTAAACACCAGCTATAATATTATTGCTAAATAATTAAGTCTATAGCTAACTCCTTCATCACTAGACATGAAACATTTATTACAAATATATTCGAGATAGTAATCTCATAATAACTATAATAGTTTATTAGACATTATTTAATATTTATAATCCTAAACATCTAAATTCTTATATCACATATCAAAAATCTTTAAATTTACTAAGAGCTATTAACTGATGAGGTGTAAGTACTGGTTAAACTAAGCTTCTTATATAAAAAACTCCTACCCATACTACTACTATCGGTTCTAATAATATCAATTACTGCTAGCAATATTCAGAGCATATACGCTGAAGGAATGAAGAAAATAGTTAAAGAGGAATTAAAATTTGAATTCATGTCACTACCATGGTTTCCACAATCTGATAAAGCAGCTGAGATAATTGCTAAGCAGCTTGAGAAAGTTGGTATTAAGCTTGAATTGAGGAGGCTTGAATCATCTATTATGTATCCTAAAATAGAGAATTTCGAGTATGAATCCTATGCACTAGCTTGGTCACAATCGCCCAATCCTATGTATATGCTAAATACCTTTCACAGTAGCTTATGTAAACCTGGCATAGGGTCCTTTTGGTGCCATGAAGATCCAGATGTTGATAAATTAATTG
The DNA here is from genome assembly GCA_003661905.1 of Thermoprotei archaeon. GTDB lineage: Archaea > Thermoproteota > Thermoprotei_A > Sulfolobales > Ignisphaeraceae > B12-G17. The sequence goes on from QMXA01000161.1 coordinate 996, forward strand.
AGGAGATAAGAGAAGCTACTGATAAGATAAAACTCTATGAACTAATTATGGAGATTCAAGAGAAGCTAGCTAAGGAATCAGGTTTCATACCAATATATTTAACACAATCTGTCAAGGTAATTAGAGCTGAGTGGAAGAACTACACAGTAATGAGTGGTGGACTTGTAGAAGTTTATGATATATGGTCCATGCTGTACATGTATAAAAGTGAGAAACCCGAAGAGAATGTATTCAAAATAGCATTTCCATCAGATATTCTAAGTACAAATCCATTCATGGCTGTAGATCTTAGATCTCTATGGATAATAAACCTAGTATATGATCCATTGCTTAGAATAGATAAAGATCTAAAAGTAGTTCCATGGCTAGCTACATCATGGGAAGTTTCAGAAGATGGAAAAACATATACATTTAAATTAAGAAAAGGAGTTAAATGGCATGATGGAACACCATTTACAGCTGATGATGTTGTATTCACATTTACTGAAGGAATAAAGCAAGAGACTTCAAGATTTGCAGCTTTAGCAGAAATCATAGATAAGGTTGAAAAAGTAGATGACTACACAATTAAATTCATACTAAAGACTCCCTATCCATTCTTCCTACTAGAACTAGCTACAGGGTACTACTACGTAGTTCCAAAGCATGTATGTGAGGGATTAGATTTGAGGAAATGGGAGAATCCAGAGCCAGTAGGCACAGGGCCATTCAAGTTTGTAGAGAGGGTTGTAGGTGAGTACATAGTTTTAGAGAAGAATGAAGAGTTTTGGATAAAGGGAGCACCTAAAATAACAAGAGTTATAATGAGAGTTATTCCAGAAGCTGAAAGCAGGTTCTTAGCTATTAAGGCAGGTGAGGTTGATACTGAAAGATATGATACTGCTATAACATTGGTTGAGCAGGCGAAGAAGGATCCGAATCTAAAAGTAATAACTGCACCTGGAATATGGCTTGTATACATAGCATTCAATACACATACACACTTCTATGATCCAAAGGTGTTCGAAGCAATACAATATGCAATAAATAGAGAGGAAGTAGTTGAGAAGGCTAACGGAGGATACGGATACCCGGTATATACAGTTCTAAATAAGTATTGGCATGGAGATTATGCAAGTACATTAACATTCGAATACAATCCAGAGAAGGCAAAGCAGATACTTGAAGAAGCTGGTTGGAAGGACATTGATGGGGATGGTATTAGAGAATATGTAGGTCCAACAACTCCAACAACCCCAACTACACCAACAACTCCAACAACGCCACCTACCACACCTACAACACCAGCACCATATACTATAATAACCACAGTTATTCATACAACAACTGAAACCATTACTCAGATATCTACAGCTGTTATTACTACAACTGCAGTTGTTGGTGTACCTACGGAAGCACTTACAGGAACCATAATTATAATAGTAATTCTAATAATACTATTGATATATGTTGCTAGGAAGAGGAGGTAAATGAATGAGTTTAGCGAGGTTTGCTCTTCGTAAAGTAGTGGAAAGTGCATTAACGATATTCATAGGTATAACAGTTGCATTTTTCTTATTTAGATTTTTACCAGGAGATCCAACAGCTGCTTTTTTAGATATAAGACTTACACCTGAAGCTAAGCTCTCTCTCATCAAAACCTTCGGACTTGATAAACCGATATATGAACAGTACTTCCTATTCTTAGCAAATTTAATAAGAGGTAATTTAGGACTTTCATTTGCATATAGGGGAACGCCCGTTAGTAAAATAATTTTCGGACCTAAGCTATTTAATACACTAATTCTCATGGGTTCTGGAATGGTATTGAGCGCTATTATATCAACATTCATAGGTCTCTTAATAGGTTGGAGAAGAGGTTCAATATTCGATAGAGCAATAACATCAATATCATATATGGCTACTTCAGCACCGATATTTTGGATAGGATTATTGATACTACTAATCTTTGCTGAATATCTAAAACTAATCCCTGTATGTGGTACAATATCTACAGAAGTCATAGGTGCTGATATATTGACAAGAACTCTTGATTACATGTGGCATCTTATAGGGCCACTAGTAGTTATAGTAATCTACTTTTTACCGACATATTTGCTCTATGTAAGGAATAGCATAGTTAATATCCTAGGTGAGGATTTCATAATGGTGTTGAAAGCTAAAGGTCTTAAGGATAGAATTATAGTATTTACTCATTTATTACGTTTTGCACTAATTACTGTAGTAACTTTACTGGCTGTTCAATCACCTCTACTAGTTAGTGGTGCTATAATTACGGAGACGGTCTTTGGATGGAATGGAATAGGTTTATTGCTATACGACTCTGTTTTGAAATCTGATTACCCAGTTATTCAAGGAGTATTTATTCTAACAATAATAGTTGTTGTAATAGCTAATCTGTTAGCTGATATAGCTTGTGCATTTTTAGATCCAAGAATTAGATTAAGAGGTGGAAGATAATGACCGTCACTATTGGAGGATCAATGCTGAGATCTGAAATGTTAAGAACTCTCTTAAAATGTAAGACTTTCATCATAGGTCTCTCCTTAATAACTATTATAGGTATTATTGCTGTACTAGCTGATTCAATAGCTCTCTACCCTCCTCTAGAATTTGTTGGTAACCCATTAGAATCGCCATCAGCAAAACACCCCTTTGGAACTGATGATATGGGTAGAGATATATACTCAATGACCATACATGGTGCTAGGATAAGTCTATTCATAGGTATAATTGCAGCTCTTCTATCAACATCTATTGGTACAGGTATTGGTGTTGTTTGTGGTGTTTTCAGGGGTATAGTAGATGCAGTAATTATGAGGATTATTGACTTCATGCTATCACTACCATACCTAGCCATAGCTCTTGTAATAATTGCCTTCCTAAAACCAAGCATGATGATAATAATATTAGTCATTGTTATTCTAAGCTGGATAACTACTGCAAAAGTAGTTCGTGCTCATACACTATCAGTTATGGAGAGCTTATTTGTTGAAGCAGCTAGAGCTATTGGTGCA
>QMXA01000162.1 GCA_003661905.1 Thermoprotei archaeon
TATTTAGTCAGTAATATAAATTCTGTAGATTAAGTATTGCTATGGGATGATTAAGGTATCCTCGGCTGATATATGATGATTCGCCCGCATATGACCTTCTATAGATCTTTATTCATTACTTCTCCCTATTTTCTAAATTAAGCTTCTTAATGTAATACTTGAGAATTTCTGTATCACGTTCGGCAATTGTTTGGAATTCTTCTGGTTGTATGAATATGAATGGTATTGAATCTTTTATGCTGGGAAGCTTATGTAGAGCCATGATTAATCTGTAAATCCCTATCCCAACTCCTGCTGTTGGCGGCATCCCATATTCGAGAGCTCTTACATAGTCCTTATCCATTGGATGAATTTCTATTTCACCAAATTTCTCAAGAACCTTTCTTCTAAGTTCTTCTTCCTTCTTGAAGAAATAATACTGAACTATTGGGTTATTAAGCTCACTATATCCATTACCAACTTCTAACCCATTTACATATATCTCGAATCTTTCTGCATATCTGGGATCTTTCCTTGATGGTCTTGCTAGAGGCGAAATATCTCTTGGAAACATCGTTATGTATGTAGGCTGTTTTATGTGGGGTTGTGCAACTTTCTCAAATATTTTCTCAATTATCTTACCTCTGCGTGGATCTTTGATTTCGATACCTAAATTCTCTGCAATTTCTAGTAATTCATTATAATCTCTATTCCTTACCTTGATATTTCCAAATTCCTCTATGGCATCTTCAATTGATACTCTTCTCCACGGCGGTTTGAAATTCAATTCTATAATTTCATCTCCCTCATGAATCTCAATTACAGAGTCTCCATAAGTCTCCTCAATTGCATAGTTCATCATATGCTCAACGAGTCTCATCATATCCTCCCAATCGGAAAATGCTTCATAAATTTCTATCTGAATAAATTCAGGATAATGCTCAGCATCTATATCTTCATTTCTGAAGCATACTGCTATTTCATAGACTTTGAAGAAGTTTGCTATTATAGCTCTTTTAAGATATGTTTCTGGCGCTATACTTAAGTAGGCATTAGTATTGAGAGCATGAATCCTAGTTGTGAATGGCCTTGCAAGAGCGCCTCCATAGATTGGCTGGAGTTTTGGTGTATGTATTTCTATAAATCCATGTGCGTCTAGAAAATCTCTAAATGCTTTTTCAATTCTATATATATTGATAATTGCTTGTCTAACACTCTCGTTGAGCATCATATCGAGATATCTCAATCTATATCTCTTATCTACATCAGCTAATCCATGCCACTTCTCTGGATAATCTCTCCATGTGATTGAGAGGATATCAAAATCCTCGACAAGAATTGATAACTCACCTCTCAATGTTCTACTAGGCCTTCCTCTAACTCCTATTACATCACCAACATTAAGAATTTCAAGAAGCTTCCATTTCTTTTCCTTAGTCTTTAACACATCGTATCTAAACACTAACTGTATCTTACCAAAGCCATCATGTAATACTGCAAACACTATTTTCCCATGCCTTCTAATAGCCATAACTCTTCCAGCAAGTTGATATACATCATTAGCTACAGCTCCCTTTTCGAGATAGCTATAGTTATCTCTGATGAGTGTTGTTGTAGCTGTTACTTGGTATCTATATGTAGATATGTAAGGATCCATACCAAGCTCTATTAATCTCCATATTCTATGCCTTAGTGATGCTTCAATAATAGATCCCCATAATGTTGAATGACCAATGCTAATATAAGGTTTTGCACTCTAATCTGATGACGTCTATGAACTACATAAAGAAGTAATCGATACCAACAATCACTATATTACTAAAACTATTTAGAGCTAGCTAGTAAAGTTTTAAGACATAATACTGTTGAACATTAGTAAGGTGAGTTTTGTGTCTAAGAAAATAAGTATTCTTAATTTAGAGGGATTAGCACTAAATGGATTAATTAAGAGCTACTCGGTAGTTAATTGTGATGAAGAGAATAAAGTAAAGATAGTAGCTCAGACAGAATTAGGTGAAGAAGTAGAGACTCCCTGCTTTGATAAGGTAAGGTTGTCTACTATAATGAGGATACTTGAAAGTTATAAGGCATGGGGAAAGAGCATCTTAACTAAAGAGGCTGTAGAGATATTCATCATAGAGGAGGAGAGAAGAGAAGAGTGATGAAAGGTATTACCTCTGATTTATGATGAGGACACCAGATACTGAACTACGAGTTATGAAGCGGAACTTTTATAATCCTTGATACATGGTAGATTTGAGCACTGGTGGTGGAACAGTGAAATTCTGTCCTAAGTGTGGTGGCCTCATGACCCCCTTAAGAAGAGAAGGGAGAACACTACTCAAATGTATACGTTGTAATTATGAGCAGGAACTCACAGCATCAGTAAGACGTGAGTATACAGCATCAATAACCACTGATAAATCTCTAAGAGTCGTAACTACCTCTAAGATTAGTGAGCCAAGTAAGCGTGAATTAAGATCAAAAGAGGAATTAGAGCAAGAACGTGAAGAATTCTATGAAATAGCTCTTGAACTTATGAGCAGTGAGGAGATAGGGGAAGAGGAAGGAGGAGAGTATTAACAAACAATCTTACTGAGAATATTGTTGGGAAAAGTAATTTAGGCTAAGATAATATTTAAATTCTAATTGGTGGAAAGCTGTGATTATACAATCTCAAATTAGAGCTGACATAAGTATTATTGGGGGTTCAGGTCTTTACGATCCGGGCATATTTAAAGAAACACAGGAAGTAAAGGTGTATACACCGTATGGTGAACCAAGTGATAGAATAATTATAGGTAAATTAGGGAACAAGATTGTTGCCTTCCTACCAAGGCATGGTAGAGGCCATAGAATTCCTCCTCATAAAATAAATTATCGTGCTAATATATGGGCTCTCAAAAATCTAGGAGTAAAGTGGGTAATAGCAGTTTCTGCTGTAGGTAGTCTTAGAGAGGATTATAGACCAGGTGATATAGTTATTCCAGATCAATTTATAGATATGACCAAAACAAGGACCTATTCATTCTTTGATGGACATGTAGTTGCCCATGTTAGTATGGCAGATCCTTTCTGCGAAGATCTCAGACGAAGAATAATAGACGTTACGAAAGAACTTAAATTCCCTTTTCATGATAAAGGAACATATATATGTATAGAAGGCCCTAGATTCTCAACACGTGCTGAATCAAGAGTCTGGAAAGAAGTATTCAAAGCCGATATAATAGGTATGACATTAGTTCCTGAAGTGAATTTAGCTTGCGAAGCACAGCTTTGTTATGCAGTAATAGCTTTAATAACAGATTATGATGTATGGGCCGAAAGACCCGTTACAGCACATGAAGTAGAGAAGGTTATGAAGGAAAACATAGAGAAGGCCAAACATATATTATACGAACTAATACCCAGATTACCTCCTGAACCTGATGAGACTCTATGTAGTTGTTGTAGAGCTCTGGAGACTGCATTACTATGATGAATTCTGTGAAAAACGATACATTCGAAATTGTAAGGAAAGTAGAGCAGTTTGCTAATTCATCTTTCCAGATTATAAAAGAATTTATATCAAGTAGCACTAGACCCTTAGCAGCTGTCCATACATGGTTAGCAAGAGGTGTTGCAACTACATTATGTATATCGTTAAAAGCTTTAGCACCATCTAGGTACTGTGAAGTAGTACCAGCAGAGTTGTTTACCTACTACATATCACCCTATGATGAAGGATACGAAAGTGATATGATAGTCTTTGCTGCTCCAGGTCAGGAATCAAGTCTTATAAGATTACTTATGTCATCAAGATTAACAGGTCATAATCTCGTACTTATAGCATCTAAGCTTCAGCAATATATTAAGCACTATCTATATGGTGCAAGAGTTATTGAAGTTGAAGATCCTGATCTCTATTGGTTATTAGCATCGATGATCGTTGTAAGAGCTACACATGCTTATGCAAAGGCACGTGGTGGCGTAAGCAGGATAAAGAGATTGCAAAAAGAAGTAATTGACTTTTCTTCAATTGTACCAGA
>QMXA01000163.1 GCA_003661905.1 Thermoprotei archaeon
GATAGTATTGATGTTATGTATGCTATGACTCCTGGTGTTTCTATTATTTCATGTGGGCTTATGAGAATTATTGCTGTTTGATGATCTATTATATCTACTATAGCATCCCTACCTATTACAGACACTATATCTTCATAAATCTCCTTAGCTATTACTAATGTGAATGTCCTCATACCCTGTGTTAGTTGAAAGAAGCGTGCAGCTTCAATATTCTTCAACAATACTTCGAATTTTCCAAGTAGTGCTTCCCTTCTTACTGTAAGTACTACTAGATCTGTTTGAACACTGATGACAGTCTTAGCAAGTACATCCCTAATCCTGCTCTCTAAAAACTCCTCACGTTTCTGAATATCTTCAGAGAATCTTATTAAAGCCATCTTAATAGCATTAACATTTACTCTCCTTGAAAGTAGTTTCTCAATATGTCTTTGAATATAGCGAGCTAGTGCACTATAATTAATGATATTCATCTTCATACAGTCAAGAATTGAGGGTCTTGATATAATAACACTCCTAACAACTCTAGATATACCCATACTTTCCTCAGAGCTTCCATCAGTATATCTACGAAAACTCAATACTAACCCTCACTATAACTTGAAGTTAACAAAGAAATATTTTGAGGAGCCAAGATCCTTAATACCCCTAATATCATCCTAAAACATACGGCGGGGGTGCCCGAGCTAGGTCAAAGGGGTCGGGCTCAGGACCCGATGGCGAAGGCCTGCGTGGGTTCAAATCCCACCCCCCGCACCAAAACATTTCAATACTAACTATCTCAATTAACATAAGGATTGTTATCGAGGGTTTAAGCAGTGTTAGGAGTGTTCTTTAACTGATTATATTTAGTTGAACTATAAGTTATATAATAAATGAACTCTCAATTCAAGGTAGGAACATGGTTAGGATCCTATATGATGAGAAACTCTTAGAAACTTTGAAGAGAGTTTATGGCTGCGATCTTGAAAAGTTCTTAGAAGCAATAACAAGACCTACTCCAAGACTATATGCAAGAGTAAATATACTCAAAACCTCACCAAATCAGGTTATTGAAAGCATTAGATCAAGAGGTATTGATGTTTTTAAAGATGAAGGTATTCCAGAAGCAATATATTTTCCAGTAGAAGGTCCTGAAAAACTCAATGAATTAGATCTTAAAATCTATGTAGATAAAAGAGCTGCAGAGTCTATTATATTAGGCGCTAATCTATATACACCAGGCATTATTAAATGCGATAGGAGAGTGAGGAAAGGTAGTGAGGTATGTATAGTTGCACCAAATGGTGATGTAATTGCTATAGGTATTGCAAGGATGAGTTGTGAAGAAGCTATTACTAAGCAACGAGGTCTATTCGTAGAAGTAACTAAGTCTCTATACAAAGCACCACATATAATAGAGTTACAAGAGTATAAAGAAGGCCTTATATATCCCCAAAGTTTACCTGCAATAATTACAAGTAAGATTCTAGATCCAAAACCAGGTGAAGTAATTATTGATATGTGTGCAGCTCCAGGAGGAAAAACTGGGCATATAGTGGAATTAACGAGAGGTAGGGCATTCATAATAGCTTTCGACCACTCAAAAACTAAGTTAGAGAGAATGAAGATGGAAATGAGGAGGTTAGGTCATGACAGCTTAGTAGAGATTTGGAGAGCTGATTCAAGGTATTTAAGTATGGATTTTCCATGGTTAGTGGGTAAGGTTGATAAAATATTGATAGATCCCCCATGCACTGCCCTAGGTGTTAGGCCTAAGGTAATAGATGAGAAGAAGTATGAAGATGTGTTAAACGCTTCTAATTACCAATTTCAATTCTTGAAAGAAGCTGTAAAAATCATCAAATCAAGAGGTGTAATTGTATATTCAACATGCACAGTAACCATTGAGGAAAATGAAGAAATAATTGAAAGAGCTGTTAAAGAACTTGACCTAGAACCTGAGAAGATAGATATTGGAATAGGTACTAGAGGCATTTTAGGGAACTACAGTGATTTCTACATAAGATTTCATCCGCACATACATGGTACACCAGGTTACTTCATAGCTAAGCTTAGGAAGAGGTAACTCTCTTAGATAGCTTAGATCCACATATGGGACATGTATCACCTCTATATCTTTGTGGTGCTATCCAGCCACAAGCTTTACATATAACTATATATTTACGCTCCCTAGTTATTCCTCTAGTCTTAATTGGAACATAGCTTATTCCAAGGGATTTGAGCATGTTTTGTATAGCATAGTCATCTGTATATACCAAGGGATTACAACCACTTAACTTAATATATTGAGCAAGTGCTATGATCTCCTTATCAGCTTGTGATAATGAATAGTGCTCACCTAGTTTCCTTGAATGAAACTCAATTGTTTTTAGGATATTACTAGGTGGTTCAATTATTAGAAGTCGTTTATTTTCAAGAGCTATTTTCAAATTTCTCTTACTCTGCTTATCTCTGATTTCATTAATTACTCTAGGTGATGTTATACATGGAGCTGTTATTTGAAGAGGTATAGAAGCAAAGATTCCTGCAGCATCAACTATTATTATTTTCTTATCTCTCTCTTTTCTACATAGTTCTAGCAAATATTCTTTCATAGAACTCAAGCTCCGTGAACCTCACTAGTAATGCGGGTTTATTAGCAGAGGTAATAATTATTTCTTCACCTGGATTAATAGCTACACTATATTGACCATCAATTAAGCACGTAGCAGGTGCACTATCACTTCTAAGAAGAATACGGATTTTTGATCTAGATGGTACAACTATTGGCCTCACATGAAGCTGTACAGGTGCTAGGGGCGTAATTACGTATCCATCAAGTTCTGGATCTAGTATAGGTCCTCCAGCTGCTAATGAATAAGCTGTTGAGCCAGTTGGTGGTGCTATGATTAGACCATCTCCATATACATTATATATGAATTGATTATCCTTATATACTGTAAGTCTTATGACTTTACTCCTAAGCTCAGCCCAATTCAGTATCGCAACTTCATTAAGTGCTGGAGGGAGTTTATGGTTCTTAAGAAAAGCCTGTAATCGAAGACATTTTCGTAATATATATCTGCCTTCTACTAAGTCTCTTAACCTTGAACGAGCCTCGAAGGGTGCTACATCCAGTAAGAAACCCCTTCTACCAACTCTAATAGTCATAACCGGTATTACATGTTCTCCCATTCTATGAAGTGTTCGAAGTAACGTACCATCACCACCTATAACCACAATGTAATCGACTATATCACTACATAACCTGAATCTCTTATACCACTCAACTTCATCAGCGATATCGGCTTCTGCATAGATATCAAGACCTAGGTCTTTTTCACCATACTCAGCTAAGTCATGTGCGATAACAGCTGCTTCCTTACTTCCCTTCTTTATCACGAGACCTATTTTCACTCTAACCACATAGCATAATAGTAGCGTGAGAGATTATGTCCTTTGTTACTGAGTGTATAGAATCTCTAGCTATAGCTGTTCCGCATAAGAGAGCTGAGGAGATAAGGAGGCTATTGAAACATCTAGATATACTTAGAAAAGACTTAGAAGTTGAGAGAGATGAACACTATATATACTTTCCAATAACTGAGGCCCATCCTAAGCTTAGTAATTACTCAACTACATATATGTGCTTCAAGAAGCGAATTCAAAGTATTGGAAGTTTCAAAGAACTACTTCAAGACAAACTACCTCAAGAGATATTGATGCAAATACCTAGGTCCTTTGATATAATTGGTGATATAGCACTAATACAATTACCACCACAAATAGCTGAGAAATACGGCGAAGTCATAGGGAGAGCAATAATGAGTGTTAATAAAAATATCAAATCAGTATATGCAAGAGGAGGAGTTAGAGGAGAGTTTAGAGTTAGAGAAATTAAGCATATAGCTGGTGATAAAAAGACCTGGACAATTCACAAAGAGCACGGAGTTAGGATGTATGTAGATATGTCGAAAGCATATATC
>QMXA01000164.1 GCA_003661905.1 Thermoprotei archaeon
AAGGTTTATGAATATTCTAGAGTAGTACCCTCCCCAACCCCAAGCTATTGTATGTTCCCAATTAATGATCTCTGAGTTTATGTCTTGTCCAGATCTCTTTGGTTTTTCCTTAAGCTTTAAATACCCTTCTTTTTCAAGCCATTGATTAATAACAAAAGCCCCTTTCATAGCTTTTGCTCCATGGTCTGAAACAATGATTATTATAGTATCCTTAGAGAGATGCTTCTTAATTTCCCTGAATTCTTTACCTATCAACTCGTAGTATTCTCTAATAGTATAGCTATACACAGGGTGTTCTATATGTCTTGGATGATTAGTATCGAAGTATTTCCAAAATGCATGTTGGACTCTATCAACACCTATTTCAACGTGAATGAATATATCCCATTCCTTAGCAGCTAATAAATATTTGACAATGTCTAAGTGCTGCTTAGTCATTCTAAAGAGTTCTTCCCTAACCTTATCCTTTTCATGACTTCTATACACAACATCAAAAATATAGGGTCCAAAACGCATTTCAATCTCCTTCCTAATCCACGGAGGGAATGTATATGGTTTATGGGGTCCAGGTGTAGTGAAGTCCGAGATCATAAATCCATGAACAGGTTTTGGTGGATATGTAGGTGGTACACCAATAACGCCAACTCTATAGCCATGCTTACCTAACACATCCCATATTGTAGGTACTTTGATGAATGTTGAATTGACTATATAACTCTCACGAACATCACCTGGTTTCCTATGTCTAAAACCGTAGATACCTAGTTCACCAGGGGTTTTCCCTGTAAACATAGATATCCAAGCAGGTATTGTTATAGGTGGATGACAGCTTCTTAGAATAAACCTTGCACTATCCTCAATTACTTCTCTGAGACCCCCTAATTCTATACTAGAATCTTCGTACAGTATTTTAGGTGGGGCGGAATCCAATCCTAGTATAAATAGTTTTCTCAAATATAATCACCCAAAATACTTTGTTAAGATTTTTAAAACAGTATCTAGCTCCTTACAGTAACTACTCATACAAGTTATGACAAATACATGGTCCTTTCCACCAACACATAGATCTTCATGCCTTAGTTTCTCTAAAACATTTCTTAAATTATATCTATAGCTTCTAACATAGATATAGTTAAGGCCAAGTTTTTGAATTGAATGTTTAAGAACAATTATGTTGTTCTTAAAGCGATACGCAATTTCACGGCCAATATGTGACGTTACGTAGTAATCACTGAGAAGATTGAATACTTTCACAATTCCATGATCTTTAACAAGATTAATGTTTTTTAAGGCGTGCTCAATTTCTATCCTTAGTAATCTGAGTTTATCATTGAGGATCTCATTACTCAACACTCCTTTAATGCCTTGCCTCATTAAGACCTCTCTAGCATGCTCAATACAACCCTTGTCAATTAACTTATAGCAAGAGTCGAGGATATTAACAGCCTTGAAAAAATCTGTTAATGATATATCATATTCTCGGCAAGTTTTTAAAACATAATCTTTAAGTCTATGACTTTCAATAAGCTTTCCAAGATCACCTATGAGGCCAAGAGTAATTACATCATTTGCATCCCTAATCCCCATGAATTCTTTAATGATCCAAGTAGTTGAAGGATATAAGCTCTCTGAGTAGCCAAAAGCTATGGGATTACAAAAAGCACCATTCCACACTTCATTGATATGATGATCGATTATAGCTACTTCAGCATCTAAGATACTTTCAAGTCTCTTTAATTCTTGTAGCGAAATACCATAATCTAGAATAAGGATTATATTAGGAGAGAAATTTCCTAATCTTTCTATATCTATGGATTCAATAGTGTAGAATCCTATTTTAGGCACATGAAAAAGTAATTCTTTTGCTCTATGCATAAGCGTATTCGCTATGAGTACTGATGACGCAATTCCATCAGTATCCCAGTGATGTATTATAGCTACTTTTTCTGAAGCACTGATGACTCTCGATACGTATTTGCAATTACTCAATAAACGGATTGTCAAAACTCAAGATCACCTCAAAAACCTCAGGTCTCACCATATATTCTGGTGGTTTTTCTTTTCTAAGTATGAATCTCCTCAATTTTGTACCACTAATTCTAATTCTGTTCTCATCACTATGAGGACATATTTTCTCATTGACAAAACCGCCGCATTTTTTACAATAGAAGGACTCCCTAATAAACAATGGTGTTATTCCCAAGTCTGGAAATTCCTTAAATATTTCCCAAGCTTCATAAGGCTTATAAAAATTCCCAACACCAGCATGATCTCTACCAACTATGAAGTGTGTGCATCCGAAGTTCTTCCTGACGATGGCATGGAATACAGCTTCTCTTGGCCCTGCGTATCTCATCTCCATCCTCAATACTGAGAATACTATGCTATCCTTTGGGAAGTAATGCTGTATTAAAACTTCATAAGCTCTTGCAATAACTTCATCTTTAAAGTCTCCCCGTTTCTTCCATCCAACTAAAGGATTTATGAATAGTCCATCAACGAATGTTAAAGCTGCTTTCTGAACATATTCATGTCCTAGATGAGGAACATTTCTTGTTTGAAAACCTGCTATAGTTCTCCATCTCTTAGCTTCGAACAAAACTCTTGTTTCGATGGGCCAAAGTCTATATTTTTCAAAAGGTTCATAAATGTCATTAAGTAAATCTATCGGGCCACCAATTAGGAGCTCTTTTCTCCCCATAGTTTTTGTAACGCCTGGATGTGTAGGATCAGTTGCCTTAAACACTTGCTTACAATATTCATTCTTATCCCATCCATATATTTCCTCGATCTTCATAATGGCTATGGGCTTATTGTTGTGAGTTAATGTAATATCATCACCCTCTTTAATATCTACTATATCTTCTGGATTAACATCTAGAATTATGGGTATAGTCCATGGAATATCATTTGATAACCTCATATCATGGAGAACGTGGATATAATCCTCTTGAGTCATGAAACCTTCTAAAGGACTATAAACACCATGAGCTATATTGATAGTATCAGCTGCTAGGGTCTCACTAATTTCTATTCTTGGAAGTTCCTTAGCTTCTTCAAGTAAATGATCTCTCCTACGACCTACTACTACACGATTGATGAGTTTATTACCATGGGGTTTTGAAACCATGGACTAGACCTCTGAACTATTTATACTAAATGTAGCCCAGTTTTCTTAACTTTTCAATAATTCTTTTCTTCTCTTCTTCAGAAATCATGCTACTTTCAAGCTTTTCTCTTTCCATTGATGCAATAACTTCACGTAATATATAAGTTACGAATTGCGAGACGGAAGTGAATCCTGTGTCTTTTATCAACTCCTTAATTCTATTATAAAGAGTTATGGGTATAGATACTGTCGTGTATTTGCCTCTACGTACATCGCTATCCTTCTTAAACTCATCTTCAAACATTTTAAAATCCCTAAATGTAACCTAAAGCTCTTAATCTCTCCTTTACCTTCTCTTCATCTTCCTTAGACATTGTGTAGCTTGTAGGTTCTTCAGATATAACTTCGTTTAATACGAATTCTACGAATTCCTCAATAGTCGAGAACCCTCCTTGAGTCTCAATGAACTTTTTGACTCTCTCATATAGCTCTTTTGATATGTATACAGCTACTTTCTCTTTACTCACATCTAACCCCCTCTAAGACTCTGAGAAGAGTTCTATAAATAAAGCTAGGTCAAGAAGGAGTATGTGCTTAAATTATGTGTCTATGTTAGGAAGCAAGCCTTCATTATTATAAGCATTGACGACTCTATTTCTCGATTAGTTTAAGTTCTTTTAATCTGTCTAAAACTTTGTATACATTTGTCTCAACACCATCATGTTCTGTATCAATAATTAATTCTGGATTTCTAGGAGGTTCATAAGGATCGCTAATGCCGGTAAAATTAGGTATTTCACCCCGAAGAGCTTTTTTATATAATCCTCTAGGATCTCTTCT
>QMXA01000165.1 GCA_003661905.1 Thermoprotei archaeon
GCTTCATGGCAAGAAATACATAGAATAGCGAGAAAAGTAAATGCAGATATAAAGATAATTGCAGAATTTGTAGGAATGGTTCATGAAGTTCTAAAAGACCGACCAATCTACTATCCAAACGTAATAGGAGGACACTGCCTAATACCAAATACAAAAATACTAAAAACAGTATATCCATCAAAACTACTAGAATTCATAATAGAATCAAATGAAAAAAGAAGAGAAGAAATTAAGAATCAAGAGATAAAAAATGAAATAGAAGAATTAAAACAAATAGCCACTAAATACTTCAATAAGAAATACTATGAAAAAGCCATATAAACAATCATCATTATGAAACGGATAATGAACTACAATAATAAAGCATCATAAGCTTCATAGCAAGATCTACAAACATCAAGAAATGAATTCTCCACTAACAATTTGTTAAATCCGTAAAGAATAAGATCATAAAACATGGTATCCAACAATTTTCCCTCCAAAATTAGTATAAGAGAATTTCATTCCACATTCATACTATCCAGAATAAATTTAACTTGTAAACTCGAATAAACACAAAATAATATAAGGTTTTAGTTTTCAATATTATTAATTTTAAGTATATAGTGGATGGGCTTAACTAAATTAATTGGAGTGAAATCATCGTTAAGAGAGTTTATCTATTATATAGGGTTCCAGCGGTAACCTCCATCTAGCAACTTCTGTTGATAGATCATGGTGGTAATTAGAAATTTAGCATAAAGCTACCATGAGAAAGTGGAGGAATTAGAATCCCATTACCCTATATATTTTATCTAAATCAATATTTTTCCTAACCTTCTCAGCAAGTCTTGGCACCAGCCTCCTCCAAACATTAAGGTCAATTCTCTCCTCAGATACTAATGGATCTAAATCAGGTAGATTTGAAAGTTCCTCTAAATATGGTATTGAACCTAATACTTCAAGGCTTATATTGAATTTCTTAAGCCAATCCCCCTCAATACGCTTAACACCGATTTCAAATAATCTCCTCGGAACACCCATCCCCTCAACAATTTCCCTTTCAAGTGAATAATAATTAAACCTGTTTAGCAGTATACCCTTAATAAACTTCCTCTCATCATTATCCAAGTAATTATATGTAGCTATAGCTGAATCTATACTTCCAGCCAAAAGTATTACTGGAGCTGAAGCCATTTTAACCGTAATCATATTTGGAATATCCATAAGCCTACTAAAGAAACCTAAACCCCGAAGCTTTGATGGACCTGAACCCTCAATACAAACAATATCATAATTATCGAGTAGAAAATCTAGACAACATTTAACAGATTCAATTACTCTATCATACAGAGTTCCAGCTCCAACAATCCTCCTCAAACCCTCACCCATGAAAGCTAAAATCATTTTTAAGGGCTTAACATTCCTCTCAACAACTTTACCCTCAAGAATTATGTCGAAAGCCCCATCCCCAAGAGGTTTAGGCGTAAATGGATTCATCCTATAATCAGGCTCAACACCAGCTGCAACTGCCTGAAGAACTTGAGAATAACCATACTCCCTACCATCATCATCAACATAAGTTACATTAGTTAAATTTAAAGCCTTAAATGGAGCAACCCTATAACCATCCTCAGCAAACAATCTACATAATATAGCCACAATTAAACTCTTACCACAACCAGTACCACTAACACCAGCCCCTTGAATTGCAATAGTTTTAGCCCTAAAAACAGATCCCCCCAAATAATATTAACGTGAAAACCAATATTAAGCTAAGTTAAATCACACCTAGAATACTAGTCCAACCCGCATTTATTCAAATATAAATGTAAATTGAAGTAAACTAGATTGCACATAAAGGAGGCTTAATTAAAATTATATCAAACAAAACTATGCGAAACTCCATGCACAAACAACAATCAAATGATTAGAACCTATTCAAGAAGTTAATTCATCAGCCTATAAGTTATGGTAAGCTGAAACTTAAAACGAAGTAATAAATGTCATGCGAATTATAAGCTTACATTATAGATCCATACTAATAATCTTAACAACTCAACATCAACAGCATATTCAAGTCGTAATCTCATCCTCTCAACTGTTTTATCAGAAATTATTCCCATCATGTATATGATGTAAAGATGTGGCTAGAATTATTCATGCTAGATATGAAAACGGTGTTTAAAATTAGAGAAGCCAGACCTTAAAGAGGATGAAGAAACAACAATATTTATCCATAGAAGCTTCATTCAAGTCCTCAGCACTCTTCTTCATAGAAGACCTTATCTAAAAACCAAGGATGCCGATAGAATTATCGAGGAAATCGAGAATAAAGCTGTTCTTTAACTCCAATATCTTCATAAAGTATCTCACAGGCACTGAAGAAGCTAAGAAATCTCATATAAAATCATAGCCTCATCAATGGTTAACTTCTTAACCTTATTTACATAGCTTCCATACTGCCTAGAAGCCTCACCATCCTCAGAAATATCGTAAAGCCACTGCCTAAATCCTCCATTAAGTTCTACCCTAAGCTTGCTCTCCTCAACGATTAGGCCAAGTGGTTACAAGAGATTTATAAGTATAGTAAAGATCTCTTATGAAATTGGAAAGTATTGCAATCGACTTAATAATATAATTGTAGATAAGCTATGGTGAGTAAGTAGTTATGGTAAACATCACCATAAGACTACGTATCTCTAAGAGAATTCTCAAGAAGCTCCTCGATACCCCGAGTCCTAGACCATCAATGGGCTTTGATGAGATTCTGAAGAAGTACTCTGAAAAGTTAGAGAAGGACGTATTAGAGGAATTTCTTAGTGAGAGGAGGTAGCTATGCTATTGAATCTCGTTATCGACGTCTCAGTCTCCATGGGTAGGGAAAATCCCTTGAAAACTCACATTGCTATCAAGCAATTTATCAAAGTCTAGTTATAATAGGTATGTGGGGAGAAAGGTGATAGATTTATGGCTAAAGTTATCCGCGCTAATTATGAAAACGGTGTCTTGAAGCCTTTAGAGAAACTAGACTTCAAAGAGGGTGAAAATGTTAGGCTCATAGTGCTTAGAGGTGCTCGCGGTCTTAGCGAAGTGGTTAAGAAGATCTCTGAAGAATACCGGGACGTAAAGGAGGATCCGTTAAAGGTCCTGTTAGAGGGACGTAGATGATAGTCCTCGATACATCAGTATTTGTAGACTCCATCATCCTTTAACCATGAGCGCCACCGCAAGAGCATCACTCTTCTAGAGGTAGTCTCGAAGAAGGAATTAGAGGTCTTCGAACCTAAGCTAATAGTAATTGAACTATCTGCCGTACTAGCAAGATATAAACCTAGAGATGTTGTTGTGAACCACGTTAACGAGATAATGAGACACGTGAACATAGTAGGATATGAAGAATTGCATGAAATAGCTCTCGACATAGCCTTAAGCACTGGATGTAGAGCTATAGATGCACTCTTCATAGGCTGCGCAAAAGAGACGAACTCCATCCTAGTCTCCAGCGATAAAGTACAAGTGCTGAGCGCAAGAAAAGCACATATAGAGACATACTACCTAATAGAAGAATACGACGATCTGCTCGCTAAACTACAGAAAATATAGATGTAAACTGAACCATAGAGAAAATAAAGAGAGCAGAGCACCTTAGAAACCATTAAAACATCGATTGTGTAATGCCCGACTTCATAATAGATTAATTTTCGCTTAACGAGGAAAATCAATCTATTAAAAGAGGAAGAAATCTTCAAGAAAGCAGTTAGATGACCAATAAGTAATCTATGTT
Source organism: Thermoprotei archaeon (assembly GCA_003661905.1). GTDB lineage: Archaea > Thermoproteota > Thermoprotei_A > Sulfolobales > Ignisphaeraceae > B12-G17. The sequence continues at coordinate 3,767 of QMXA01000165.1, forward strand.
AAACTTTAGATTTAGGAATTGAAATGAAAATGCTTATTAGCGCATTATGGTTAGAAACATACAAGCCAAAGCTCATTTTATGGAAGGACTTTGAAGCTAATGCTCATCCACGTTAAAGATAATCAACGCCAACCAGTAAAAGCACTAAAATAATAGACAGTTAAAATGAAACATAC
>QMXA01000166.1 GCA_003661905.1 Thermoprotei archaeon
CCCCATGAATATGAAACACTTAGAGAATTTTGCAGGAGAGTTAGTATTGGTTTTCGTGAACTTATTTATAGATTTATAAAGCTATATGAGCTTGATCTCTATTCAAAGCACGATGTTGATGTTGAAGAAGCTGAAGAAATTGTGAAGAGGTTAGAGAAGCTTGAGAGTAAGTAGAACTTTAGTAGTAATAATGATCTTAGTCCTTGTAGTGTCAGCATTAGCAACAATAATTAATCTACCCTCAAATACTTCATACAGCCCCTTCAATAATGGTGATATGGGGTATTCAAAGCTCATTACATTACTAGATGCAGAAGTAATAAGTAGTGTCCAAGATATTAAGCCTAGTAATTATGACTATGTAGTTATAATTCCATTTCAAAAACATTCCATAAACATCTCTATGTATAGGGTGATTAGAGAACTTATTCTTAATGGAGTAATAATTATTATAATGGATGAACATGGGTATTCGAATAGATTATTGAATGAGCTTGGTTTGAATATCACAATAACTACCCAACCAATCCTTGATGAAGTAAATAAAGTTGGAAATAGATTCTACCCACTTATAAGAGTGGTATTTCCATACCTAAATAAGACCATGAACATAACTACTTACAAGCCTAGATATATGATTCTCAGTACTAATGTGATTAATAACTCTGTAATAGGCTATACATCGAACTATGCATATGTAGATTTAGATAATAATGGATACTATTCTCTAAATGAGTCTATGAATCAGTACATCGTAGTTTATGGTCGAAAAGTAGGTAATGGTGCTATTATCATAATTCCAGATTTAGATATAGGTACTAATGCATTGATAAATGAAGCAAATAATACTGAGTTCTTCAAAGTAATAGCTAGTGGTAGAAGAACATATTTCTACATAGATAATCTCCAACTAAGTTTTCTTGACAGGATTAAGTATGTATTAGCAATGATGAATATAACTGCTTATCACAGATCTATGGAGTTCTTATTCACTGAATTTTTCTTAATGATAGCTATATTGCTAGCAGTTCATTATATTGGGAGAAGTGAGTTTGAGAGTAATAGATTTACACTACTTGCCAATCTATATTTAGTAGCTATAGGTATCTACCTAGTTATTTATGGAAATGCTTTATTCCCAATAATTCCTTCACTAATTACATTGCTAATATATGTATTTATCCGTAGATTCTCTCCACTCTTCATACTAGCTTCAAGTATTTTCTACTACACATATACACATCAACTCCTCATATTTATACCGCTAGCAATTATTCTTCCATATGTATTTGCTAAGAAAGGTGATTATAGTGGTTCATTAACACTATTCTTAGGACCAACAATCCTTAAAATAACTAAGTATGTAATGAGTTTGCTTATCTTTACTCTAATAGATATTAATGTATTAACACCAATTTCAATAATACTCATTACAGCACTTATCTACTCAACAACATCCTTCACTAGTTTATCTAGAATTAGAGTTGAGATTTTTGAATCACCTAATAAGGTGCCTTTAGGTGGGGAATCAGTTATTCAGTTTGGTGTTAAATCACCTAGTCCTACGTATGTTGTTTTAGAACGTGGAGATGGTTATAGAAAGGTTTATAGAGTTAGTAATTCATCAATAGTTAATATTGATATTCCAGCTAGTCACATCGGTCCTCAAGTAATTACTATTAATGTAGGTGTTATTGATAAATGGAGTTTTTCCAGGAGATTAGTTAAGTCATTAACTCTTAGGTACTTAGTTATACCAATTACTTCAAGAATTATTGAGATTCTTAGAAGAAAGGTGTTTTCACGTGAAGAAATACTTAGACTCATTTCTGAAGTTGAAATATCTCTCATAGAATTTGGTGAAGAGAAAATCCCTATTGCAGGTAGAGTAGATGTTAGGAGAAAAGTACGTGAGTTAATTCAAAGAGCTGGTGGGCTACATACATTTCTAGGATTTATATATAGGTTTATGGAGGCTTTAGAAACTCAAGTATCTAAGGGATTAGGTAGAGGTAGGGAGGGTGTTTACAGACGTAGTAAAACTGGTGAATACATAGGTTCTAGAGATTATGTAGCTGGAGATAGGTTAAAGGATATTCATTGGAAGAAGTCCATAAGTAAATCATCATTAATAGTTAAGGAATTTGGTGTTTCAGGTATTTGGGAATTTCCAAGTAAATTACGTACTTTAGAACCCATAGTAATTATTGATTTATTTGCTACTAATCCTAGGGAATTAGATAAATTAGTATTCAAATTGCTAAGTATCTATCTAAGTATTGTTAGAAGAAGACCCATAATTAAATCAGTGCTCATAATAGTAACTCCTAACTTCTTGCTAGCTATTAAGGGTAAGTCAGTAGATATACTATATAATCTCTATAAGTCATTGGAAAAATCATTACCATACATATTGTTTAGCTATGAAAGTATTAGTGAGCCTTTGAAACCAGAGATTGTTGAGAAATTGTTAAGTACTGAATATAGACCTAGGCCTTTAGCTACATTGATTTATTCAAGTAAGTTATTTACTAATACAATATCTAAACTCCTAGTCAGTAATAATGTAGTACCACCAAAACCATTTACAGCAATTCATAGTAAATCCCTGAGTTTTAGGTATAGCATATTAAGACATGAACTAAGTAATATGGGCTATGTATATGTAGAACCAGAAAAAGCTGCATTAATAACTACGACCTAAATAAAATACGGAGAGGTATTGGAAGATAATGAATGGAAGTACCAAGTTCATAAAGGTAATAACGTTATTGATTATATTCTTGTCACTAGCTATCATAGTGAAGCATGTTTATGGTGATTTCATGGGCTTTTACTTTAGACTAGCTATGCTTAGTGAATATAGCTATATATTATTACTATTACCAATAGCTATTGCAGTATTCATTAAAGTTGTTTTAGATAGGTTTCAGATTGTTGGTGCTAATTTAGTTAGAGTATTTACTTTCACAATGTTCATATCTATTAGCATACTCCTCTACACCCTAGCTAATTTAGTTATTGGGAATATTATTGAATTCATAACACTATCCTTCATCTTCCTATTATGGGGAATTCTAACACTCTTCCTTAGTTCTAGGAGCTATGTTTCAGCATTTTTGACAATGTCCATATTTCTACTCTTAATACCCATACCACGTAGTTTAATCAATGAACTATTAATGACATTAACATCAATTATTGCTAAGATAGTTTCTATTTTAACCAATTCAGCACTTAGTATCTCAACTAATTACCCTGTATTAAGTACTATTGATAATCTAGGTATGGTTAGGTCATTTGAAATTAATCCTATGAGTAGTGGAGTTATTACTCTAACATTCATCATAGCTATTACTCCACTAATAGGTTATTTAGTGAGTAGATCTACTGCACCAACTACTAAGAAGCTAGGTATAGGTACTGTATCAATACTTATTGCAATATCAGCAGTGCTTTTGGGAAATATTACTAGGTTAGTTCTAGCTATTCTCATCACTAAATACTGGGGATATGAAATAGGTCTTATCATATCTCACTACACATTATCAGTAATTTGTATTGCTATAGCTATTACTATATCCATATATCTATGCACTAAATTACCTAGTAAGAGTGTAGATACTGAGGTAGAGAGGGGAATTGTTAAAATCGATATTAGATGGGTTGTTTCCGTCATATTAGCTATGCTAATTACCATTATCTATCCCTACGCATCTCTCATCACATTACAATCAACTATTATGAGTAATGTTTCTCCAGTAATCTCACTACCTAATTTCTTCAATGAATCAATAATTGTAAATACTGATATTCCAAATACCTCAATTCCTAAACTGAATGAATTGATGAAGGCATCAATTGTTAAGAGCTTTACTCTTAATCATAAGGGCTGTGAATTCTCAGGTTATTTAGAGATTGATGAAGATCCTAC
>QMXA01000167.1 GCA_003661905.1 Thermoprotei archaeon
AGGTAGCACCTCACATTCTAGAAGTAACAATACTTCTTCTTTTTGTAATAGTATTTACACTCAACATTCTCAGTGAAGAATTAGAGAAGTCCTTGGAAACGCATTCATTATCCTATCTCTAGGAAATTATTGCTTGTTTAGGATGTATCAAGTTTAATCCTCAAGACTTAGCATAGTAAAGCAAGCCTATATTGATATGGTAAAGGTGGTTTATTGCAATAGTCGTGAAAAGTCGTAGACTATTGCATATGAAGTTAGAAGTTCCTTAACTCTCTTGGAAACTGTAGTATTGCTATGTGATATACCAGTTATGATTCTCCGTGGACTTGGTTCTATATGTATCAATTCCTCATTTTTATGTATTGACACATATCTATTAAGTAAAACGTAGTATGCATATCCTTCAACTATATCTCCTAGAAATTCGTGAACGGAGTCAACTCTTGAGTATAGAACGGATGAAAGAAGTACTTCACCAAATTTAGGATAAATCTTAGCTATGCCTATTACTGAAGTTGTTGGTCTGGGGTTTACTTCAACAACATACATCTTCTCTTCGTTCCACACAACATCAAGTCCTATATAGCCCTTTAGTGCAGGATAGCATGTTAAAAGCTTTTCAACTATAGTTCTAACTTTAGATACTTCCCCCTTACTTCTAATGGGTAAGATACCTCCGACAAATTTTAGTCTATCACCATCAAAAATTATCAGTTGCAGGTTCAAGGAATACAGTAAGCATCTGTCCTTCGTATAGATAGCTGAGATACTTCCATGCACACCATCTATATATTCTTGAACTATAGCTTCTCCTTGGGGATCACATTCCATTGCTTTATGTATGTAATCTAGGAGTCTATTCCTATCTTTAACATTATATACACATTCAGAACCTGCCATGAGTGTAGGTTTTACAATAAACGGTGGATTCAACTCCTTTAAATCATCCACATTAATGCGTTTGTCTCGTATCAATACCGTTGGAGGTACATCTATTCCGCATTTCTTTAGAGCTACATACGTCAAGTACTTATTTGAAAATATCTCTACTAATTGTGGTGAAGGACCTAGGAGCTTTTCATTAGCTATTCTAGAGATTTTAATGAGCTCTAATGGTGGTGCTATAACCAATATCCAGTCAAAAATTCTCTTAGATTCTTTTAACCAGCTAAAATATTCATCTCTATTTAAAGATATTTGCTTATCCCACGCTATTCTTAAACCCTCGCTACTTAGAGTTAGAAAGACCTCGACATCTTCTCTCTGTAGAGCTTTGGCTATTGTAATAGCCATCGCATATCCTTCAGATAATAGATCTAGATAACTATGACTAGGCTGAAAGGTGCTTAAAATATACTCTGTAACAAGAACTCTCATATCCGATCACCACAATTTTCGATAAGCTTTTAGCTTCAATGCCCTAATTCTTAATAGCTCTACATGTAATTTTAAATTTGTTCATGCTTGCAATCATTTGTTATTATCTGAAATTTGTGATAGGTGCTTTAATTTTATAATTAAGGGTTTTTGTCATAGTTTAAAATTATTTATCTATTTTGCAAGAAGCATAATTATTAACGTATATCGAATTGCAACTTTCTATGTGGAATCCATAGTGCATTAATGAATTCTTCTTTAAATAGTGGGTCTGCTGAAAGCTCTATGTACTTTACAATCTTTGCTATCTTCTCAGCTTCTTCTCTTAATTCTGTAGAAATCAGAGCTAAATCAGCACCTGCTATAGCTGTATTTCCAACAAATTTTATCTTGTTTAATGGTAACGGAGGTAATAATCCAATACTTATAGCGTTGTGTAGATTGATATGGGAACCAAAGGAACCAGCTATAAATAATGTTGATATGTCGGTGTATTTGAGCTCTCTTCTCTTCATCAAAACAGAGAATCCAGCAAATATAGCTGCTTTAGCTAAGATTATCTCTTTAATATCTTTCTCAGATACTACTATGTCCCTACCTATAGCAGTCTCATTAGCCCATGCAATCACGAATTCATAACCGAAGCGATTTCTTCGTAGACGTTTCAGATTTAAATCACGTTTAAAGTTACCTCTAGCATCTATGAACTTATTCCTGTAAAGCTCAGCAACAATATCAATCATAGCTGAGCCTGCTATACCACGTGGCTTAATATCCCCTATTACATCATACTCAACTTCACCATTTTCTCTTATCTTTACAGATTCAATAGCGCCATTAACAGCTTTCATTCCGAAGGTTATGCGTGCACCTTCAAAAGCTGGGCCTGAGGGAGCAGATCCAGTCACTAATAGATTAGAATTACCTACAAATATCTCAGTATTAGTTCCTATATCGATAAGTACAGCGGGATCTCTACTGTTGATAATATCTACGGCTAAGGCATTTGCAACAGCATCAGCACCAACGAATCCCCCTATAACGGGTAGTACTGTGACTATGGCACTTCTGTTAATTCTTAATCCTAGTTCTCTAGCTTTTACGCTAATACTCTTACTGATTACCGGGACATAGGGCGCCTTAGCAACAAACAAAGTTTCTAGGTTAAGAAAGAAATGGTGCATTGCTGTATTTCCCACAACTACTATCTCATACACATTCTTTGGATTGACGTTAGCGTACCTGCATAAACCTGTAACAAGCTCATTTACAGAGTCTATTAGTAACTTATGCAGAGATAATGCATTGTCCCTACTTGAGGAAGCAAAAGTTATTCGCGAAATAATATCCTCGCCATGAGATAACTGAGGGTTCTCAACAAATGCTGTAGCAATAACCTTTCCATTGTTTAAATTTACCAAATGTGCCACTATCTTCGAAGTTCCTATATCGATACTTACACCATAGTTATGATCTGTTGTATCTCCGGGTTCAATCGCTATGATTTCACGTTCATTCCAGAGAACTACTGTTGAGAACTGCTCACTTTCTCTAATAACATGTGGGAGCATTCTAAGTGCTTCAATGTCTATATCGAGGTCCTCTAAACCATATTCATTCCTTAAGTAATCAAGCAGTCTCTCAAAGTCAGCTCTCTGATCATGTAGTGTGGATGGAGCTAATACAGCTTTAATTTTTTTAATAGCTGGACGAAGTGTTACTGGTCGCATATAGCCTTCAACTACAGCTTTCCTCTCACCCACCTTAGCCCTACTCTCTGGAGGTACAAGGACTACGATGTCTTCATCTCCAATTATTTTAGCTTGACATGCAAGTCTATAGCCATTCAGAAAATCTTCATCTGTTAGAAATCTCTTCTCGTTTTCTATAACTTTGCTGAGACTCTTATGACCTTTAACTATAATCACTCTACACTTTCCACAAAGACCAAAGCCTCCACAGATAGAAGTTATGTCTATATGAGTTTTTCTAAGAACTTGATAAAGTGTAGCTCCTTTCTTAGCTTCTACCTTGATGCCGTAAGGCTCTATGGTGATGTAGGGCATTTCCATCACTTCCGGAGTTGATACTATCTATCCCAGTAGCTATTATTGAGTACCCAATTTGGTTTTAGTTCTTAAGCGCTTATAGATATCACCTCAGCCAAGTCATAGTCCCTACACATATAGCACAATCTCATAGAGTAAATAACCATCAATCTTCTTAGTACTTGCAAATATGTGTGCTGATTCCAAATACCTTGACACATACATAGCTACAAAGAATAATAGGTTAATTCTATGAAGTTATTGAGATTAACTTAGCTTTGCTAATCCCTGTTCGGCGAGCTCATTGAATGCTCTCTTCAAAATATTTCTCTTGAACGCTTCATCTTTCATTTCCAAGAAAGCTTTTGTTACACAATACACTGTGCTGATAACAGTGACCTACTTTAGATAAATTATGAATAGTGGGGAAAAGTGCGTAAAATTTTTTGC
>QMXA01000168.1 GCA_003661905.1 Thermoprotei archaeon
GATAAAAAGAGGCATAGAAATAGTTAAAAATAGAAATATAGACTTAATCCATGCACATGATTGGCTAGTAGCTCATGCAAGTATAGTTCTCAAACATGTATTTCGAATACCATTGGTAGTAACTATACATTCTACAGAGTATGGAAGGCGAGGGGGAATTCACAACGAATTTGAGAGACACATTCATGAAATTGAATGGCTCCTTACGTATGAAGCTTGGAAAATTATTGTGTGTAGCAATGCAATGAAACATGAAGTTATAAGGGTCTTTGCTGCTCCTGAAGATAAAGTACATGTAATACCTAATGGTTTCAATGCTCTTAAAGAACCAGCATCTAATTACATAAACTATGTAAAGTCAAAATATTGCATAACAAATAGTAATAAAGTTGTTCTTTTTGTAGGTAGGCTTGTTTATGAGAAAGGTGTTCATATCCTTCTACAAGCAATATCATCATTAGCACCGCAGTACCCGGAGATAAAAGCTATCATAGTAGGTGAGGGGCCTATGAGGAATGAGCTTGAACAAATGACATATAGGCTTGGCATCAGAGACAAAGTAATATTCACAGGTTTTATTAATGATGATGAATTATCAGCACTGTACCATATAGCCTATGTAGCTGTTTTTCCAAGCCTATATGAGCCCTTCGGAATAGTAGCTTTAGAAGCTATGTCAGCTTCGAAACCTGTAATAGTTTCTGATGTAGGGGGTTTATCTGAGATAGTAATTAGTGAGAAAACAGGTCTTAAGATAAGGCCCAATAATGTCTATGACTTAATAGATGCATTATCTTACATATTGAATAACGAAGGTGTAGCTCATTCTATGGGCAAAGCAGGTAAAGAATACGTATTTAAAAATTATACATGGGATAAGATAAGTAAGTCAACAATTAACATATATGAGAAAGTCCTTGCAGAATATAGAATGTCTAGCTGGAAACCGTTTACCTGAACCGTGCCATCATGTGTCAAATCGTATCGAAGTGTATCAGGCACGGTTAGGGTCATCACGGTCTCCGCTGAGCTAGCTAATGTTTCAGCAGATAGAGAAGGAATACCCAGTAAGAAACATAACACTTAGGCAAGGCTATGAATTCCACATAACGACAATAGACTATAATGGTAATTCAGAAAGATTAGTAGTAAAACCAACAATACCCAAAAGATACAAACTATTACTAGACAAGATAGTTGAAGAGAAACAAAAACATACGGCAAAGTAATTATCAAGGACTATGGTGTTAGGAAGAATAAGTTGTGGATTCATGGAGAAATACAATTAACGATACCACTAGACTTCTACTACAAATACATGACAAGATATAAGAGGAACTATGGTAAACTCTATGGTGGTGTAGACGTTAATACTGATAGGGTTAACTTAGCTATAGTAGATAGGTATGGTAGATTAAGGGATGTTAAAACATTCTGGTTCAAGGATGTTGCTAGAAAAGGTTATCCTAGGAGAAAAGCCAGAATACTAGTTGGCATAGCTATACATGAAATGCTTCAATATGCTTATCATCACGGAGTTAGAACATTATTCCTAGAGAACCCGAGTGTATTAGGTAAGTTAAGATTACTATGGATTAAAGATGGTAAAATACTACATAGGAACTATAACTGGAAAGTATCGGTATTTCGCAACTCAATAATAGAGATGAGAGCTATAAAGACACTGCTCTACTCAATAAAAGTAGACTACGTAAACCCGAAAGGAACAACACGCTCAAAAGAACATAATGAAACAATGATAAAGAATGGATTAGATAAACACACGACATCAGCATACTTAATAGCAGTAAGAGGAATAAAAAGACACGCAATGATGCTAAAAGCTATAGTCTAAAGTTTCAGCCCATATATCTATATATCGAGGTAGGTAGTAAATAGGGATCGATCCAAATTTAGAGAAGGGATGGGGTAAAACCATGAACTCAGAGCTAAGGGATCTGAGCAAAAGTTTCTCGGATATTGTAGAAGAAGCTGCTAAGAGTGTAGTATCTATTATAACTTTGAAACTCGCAATTAGCGCTTTCCTAACCCCTGTACCAGTAGAGGGTATAGGTTCTGGTTTCATAATTCAAAGAAGATTAGTAGTTACAAATGCACATGTTGTTGCTGGAGCTAGAAAAGTTGAAGTAGTCTACTATGATGGTGTAAAGGAGGAAGGAGATATAATAGCTAGAGATCCTTATAGAGATCTAGCCTTAATATACGTTAATCGCAATGACATAACACCATTAGAACTAGGAGATTCAAATAAGCTAAGAGTCGGTGAATTAGTATTCGCTATAGGTAGTCCTCTCGGTTTATTAGGACCGACAGTTACTATGGGTGTTATAAGTGCTCTTGGAAGAGTTATAGCTCACAAAAAATTAGTGCTTGAAGATCTAATACAAACAGATGCAGCAATAAATCCCGGCAATAGCGGTGGTCCATTAGTAAATATTGAAGGTAAGGTGGTAGGTGTAGTAACTGCAATAATACCGTATGCTCAGGGAATAGGCTTCGCAATACCGATAAACAGTGTAAAACGTTTTATAAAGTTAATGAAAAGATTCGGTAAGCCTATAAGAGCTTGGATAGGAATTTATACAACTCCCATAACTTCTCAAATTGCATCATACTATGGATTACCAATAAAACAAGGATTATTAGTAGTTAAGGTCATACCAGGTTCGCCTGCTGAGACTGTTGGAATCGAACCTGGAGATATAATCATGAAAGTGAATGGAAATTATATAAAATCCGTTAGTGATTTAAAGAATTATATAGAGGATTCTGCAAGCAGAGGCTATGTTGTTTTAGAGATTATGAAGAGAAACAGGTTAATGAGGATTAGAGTACCGATAATCATTGAAGAAATAGATTGATGTATTAATCAAGTTTTTATAGATTTACTTTCTAAATACTTCTTAACAGCATCCTCTATGTGTTCTGATCTACTAAATGCAATAACTCTTCTATATTCTGCTGAAGTTATGTAAGCTTTTACTGGACATACAAATACACATTGATAACAAAAGACACACTTACCATAATCTATAACTGGGTAGATTCCTCTCCTATTTTGCTTGAATTTTACATTTTCTGGAAGTTTCTTCATTGTAATAGCATTTGAAGGGCAATCGATAGCGCATAAGCTACATCCTATACATTTATTTAAATCAACTACATGAACACCTCTGAAATGAGGTGTAACCATTGGTGACTTTACTCTAGGGTATTCAACTGTTATTGGTTTTTTAATGAAATTTCTTATAGTTTCTCTAAGTAACTTAAGTACCATTATCTCACCTCAATTTTTTATTTACGTATTTGCCTAGTTCTAGGATGCTGAAAGATCTTTTATGACCATTCTTAAATTCTATAGTTATAGATCTTTCACAACATGCTATACATGGATCATAGCTTCCGAAAATTACTGGAACGTCTGCAAGAGTTGCGTCTCTAAATCCTATGACTCCTCCAAGTATATTGTTAAAGCTAGGTGTTCTTATCTTTACTCGATAGAATTTAGGCCCACCCTTACTTATAAAGTGGTAGCAAAGCTCTCCCCTTTGAGCTTCTACTCTTGATATAGCTTCGCCTGGAGGTAAGTTTCTTGGTAATTTCCTTGGATCAGCTACAGCAGGCCCCGAAGGTAAGTGATCGAGAGCATATCTCACAATATTTATGGATTCAAATATTTCATCGAATCTAACCATCATTCTAGACCAAGAATCGCCATCTGGATAAGTAATTACGTTAAATGGTATTTCACCGTAGGCAGCATGAGGATCTTCATATCTAACATCGCTCTTAACTCCTGAGCCTCTTAAAGTAGGACCAACTAAACAATATGCAACAGCTTCA
>QMXA01000169.1 GCA_003661905.1 Thermoprotei archaeon
AACTCCAATAACCCTCAGTCTTAACAACTTCTCTAGGATCATAGAAGTAGGTACTTGAGGAACTATGTGAAGATTTCTTAATGAAATTAGAAGCATTATGAATATGTGTACTATTGCTTATTACTAATGATAATGGTGTTGGTCTAGATGTTTGTGTAGTAGTTACAGACTTATCTGATGCGATAGTAACGACACCACTAATTACTGCGAAGAGAACTAGGAATGTAATGAGTGCTGAGAGAGATTTCGATAATATCAACTATCTCACCTATCAAATTATAGAGTATTTGAGTTTAGTAATAAACCTTAAATAAGGATAAACTACACAATATCACCACATACATCAAAATAACTAGGTTATAAGTAGATAATCCCTCTAATCAATTTAGGAAGAGGGAGTACAAACATGGATTTCACTAAATACTTCTGCATAGCGCTAATTACTACATTATTACTAAGTATCTATACTCTTACAATGGTAAGTAATGCTAAAGATTCATGGTACTGTCGCGATGGATGGTTCATTGACATAGCATTTATAGTCAGCGTTCATGGGCATGATAAGGCATATTTTGATGTACCTATAAATTATAGTGATAGTACATATAATCAAAGCATATACATTGTGAGGACCGGAGGCACAGCTTATATAACTACGAATAATTCAGGAACTTATGTAGCTCTTAATCTAAGTAACATGAGTATAGCATATTTCATAGCACAATTCAAAGTATGTGGCTTAAGAGATGTTATTAAAGCTCCTAGTCTCAATACCAACATCAGTTGGAACTTTCCAGGAGAAGTACTTAAGTATGTTAAGAACCCCCATCCAATAATAAGTAATGTGAGAAAAGATTTTGAGGATTGGCTCTATAATAAAATGAACGTCAGCATAGAAACTCTCAATCCTCTAAAGTTATCATACTATGCATCTATCTTCATATACTATTCAGATTACATAACATATAAGGCAAGTCCATATCCAAGAGATCTAGAAGAGATTATTGATACTAGGATAGGTGATTGTGATGATATGTCAAGAGTTCTTATAAACCTTCTTTGGAGTTATGGAGTTCCTGCAAAAATAGAAGATGCTTATGTATGGATTGACTGGACAGATTTCAACTTAACTATGGAAATTGAGAAATCAGTAATAGTATTCGAGAAGACAGGTCCACATGCCTATGTATTAGCATACATACCCACATACGGCTGGACTGCTCTAGATCTTCTTGGGCAGTATGCATTCAATCCCTTTGCAGGTTCTAGACATTTAATACCTGTATTAATCCTTGGTCACGATGAGAATGCTTCTGTATCTAAAGAAGTTATAGAGGAATTCAAGCAGTTTCATAGAGAAGTTATTTACATAGAACTAATAGGAATTTATAGTGATCAAGAAATAGAGAATGAAATTGGCGAAAGAGATCTAAATAAGTTCGTGGAATTTAAATTAAATGAAATTAAGGAATTAGCAAGGACATATTTAAATATTAGTGACCTCAATAAAACAACTACTCCTACAATGCCTACAATTATGACCACACTTACAACTCCTACCACACCCATTACATCTACAATAATTACATCGACTTCAAAAACTTCGACAGTAACTATTACTGAAGAAATAATAACTACAAATACTATAACAACCTCCTTCACAACAGTTCCTCACATAATGGACATAACTACACTGTTAATAGTAATGTTAGTAGTTATATGTATAGGGATTGTGATAATTTTACTCCGTAAATAGTTCAAATCTATGGTACTAAAACGACTTTGACTTGATTTCTCATTAACGATGCGTTGAAGGCCTTCTTTGCCTCTCTAAGTTTGTATCTAGATGTTATGAGATCTTGAACTTTTATTAACCTATTCTCTAGGAGCCTTATTGCTGGTTTGAAAGGTCCACATCTAGAAGCAGTAATCTGAACTTCCTTTACAACCATTTTTGTGTAATCAAAGGATGTTAGAGCTCCATGAGTGCTCTTAGCTGCTATTATACCTCTAGGTCTAACAAGCTCAAGAGCTATTGAAAGTCCTTGAGGATTACCTGTAGCTTCAACAACATAATCGAATCCTTGGCCTTCAGGTGTTTGGTTCTTAATGAATTCTAGAACTTCCTCATACGTAAGCACCTCATTAGCTCCTAATGCTTTAGCATATTTAGCTTTAGGCGAGTCCTTTCTAGTTATAACTACGACGTATAAACCAAGGAGTCTAAGAACTTGTAATGTTAATAGGCCGATGGTTCCAGAACCCAGTACTGCTGCTATATCGCCCGGTGTTGGTGGTGCTAATTTAATCATTTGTAGAACAGCTGCAAGAGGCTCTACAAATATTGCTTCTCTAGGATCTAATGAAACTCTATGAATATTTGCGTAGGGTACAGCTACATATTCAGCCATTCCACCATCAATAGTTATTCCTAGTACTTCTCTATAAGGGCAATGAGTTCTAAGTCCATGGTTGCAAAACCAGCATCTACCACATACAACATTTATCTCAGTCACTATTCTAGAGCCAATAATATCCTTAGGAACACCTTTACCAATCTCTACTACTCTTCCGCAGATTTCATGTCCTAGAATTATTGGTTTTCGAAAAAGTTTGTAAGTACCTGTATAGAATGCCTTATCAGTTCCACAAATTCCAACAGCTTCGACTTCTATAAGGACCCATGATTCTTTGATTTTAGGATTACTTACATCTTCAATTCGTATATCATAGGGATTGTATATTCTGGCAGCTAACATAGTGCCATCCATAAAATCTCATTCTAACTGTATATGGTAATTAAGAAATTTAAATAGAGTTAACCTATTACCGCAAGTTCATGAATTAGTTTTCCTTCTTTAATTCTTCTTAGTGTGAGTCTCATAGCTTGAGGAATTGAGGGTTTTCCATCAACTATCCATTCGGCTATGAGCTTTCCAGTTATTGGGCCCATCATAAATCCATGACCACTATAACCTGCAGCTATATATAATCCCTCAATTTCATCTACAGGTCCATAAATTGGGTGTCTATCAGGTGACATGACATAGTACCCAGTCCAGTATCTTAGAACACGTACCTCACGTAGCCAGGGTAGGTATTGAATCCAAATTTTCGCAATTCTAGGTATGAAATCAATGCGTACAGTAGGTGGGATATTGGGTTCTTCTTCAATCTCAGTCCCCATTAAGAAATTACCATCCTTAGTCTGTACAATGTAAGCTCCTGTTGACCAGTCGATAATTAATGGCTTAAAAGTCTCTTTGAATCTCTCTGTTACAAGGGCGTGATGCGGAACATTTTCAAGAGGAATGTTGATGCCTGCTGTCTTCATAAGTGATTTAGTTCCATAACCTGCAGCTATAACAACGTTCTCTGCTTCAATACTGCCTCTAGATGTTTCAATACCTATAACTCTATTATTCTTAATAAGTATCCTAGTAGCTTCTGTTTGTGTATATATCTTAACTCCTCTCTTTTTGCACTCTCTAGCAATGGCGTGTAAAGCTTCAAAAGGACATGCCTTACCAGCGAGTGGATCATATATAGATGCCAATACATTACTAAGCCTAATTCCAGGTACGAGATTCCTTATCTCATCTTGTGATAAAAGCCTCGTAGGAACACCTAGGGAGTGATGGAACTCTACATATTTCTTAAAAGCTTCTACATCGCTTTCCCTACTAAGAAGCCATAGATATCCTCCTCTTAAGTAATAGAAGCCATAACTCTCTGAAAGTTCCTTCCACATTTCTATACTATTCTTCATAAGAACTATGTGTTCCTCAGTAGTGAATGAAGCTCTAATTCCAGTTGCACATCTAAAT
>QMXA01000170.1 GCA_003661905.1 Thermoprotei archaeon
CAGCCTCACTCTTCCTCGTTAATCCTAAGAAGGCAATAGAGATTTCTTTTGAAATATCAAAGATTGAAGCATCAATAGATGAATTATATAGGGATATGAATATATCGTTAATAGCTGAGGTCGAATCAGAGAAGGTATTGATAATATTGAAGGATGTAGTAGATACACTTGAGGAAATAGCTGATGTAATTAGACACGCAGCCACATATATTAGATATATATCTCTTCATAGAGTGTGATCATAGAATATGAAGAATAAAGAGGAAAAAATAAAGGCATTGATAATAGGTGCAAGAGCTGTTATATTTGACAAAAAAGCAGCGTCTTACTTATTTAGTAGAGGATTCTACGGTAAACCATTTGGTGTAAGAAAACCAAAGCCGAGTGAAGAACTTACTACACCTCTCGAACTTTCACTTCTTGAAGCTCTTTATCTATGTGAGAAGGGAGTTTTAGAGTTAATCAAGAATAACAAGACAATGACTTGTGAAGAACTACTTACATATGCTTGCATGCTTTCGCCATTGTTTAAAGAGCATTACATAGTTTACAAGGACTTAAGAGAAAAGGGATACATTGTAAGATCAGGTATGAAGTTCGGTGCAGATTTTGCAGTATATGAGAAGGGCCCTGGGTATGAGCATGCTCCGTATCTAGTCACGGTTATGAAACTAACAGATAATATAGATCCCATAGAGATTGTTAGTGCAGGTAGAGTTTCACATAGCGTGCGTAAGAGACTCATAATAGCGTTAGTAGACCCTACTAATCACACTATTAGGTACATAATGTTTAAATGGGTTAAGATGTAAATTTACGCTTGGTACTACTGTACATAGGTAAGAATCCCAATACAAAAGACTACTAGAGAAGAGTCAAGGTGACAAATGTGCGCAGTCGTGAAAGTAGGTATCGAGGACGTAGGGCTCTAAGACCTTTACCAATAGGAAAGAAATGCAATCCTCTTTGTCCATTCTTTAGATGTAGTCAAAGGGCACTATTAGTACAACAAAGAATATTTAAAGGAAAGCCTCAACGTGTGGCATTCTGCAGATGGGTTGGTGATTACTGTAATGGAGCCCAATGTCAATTTGCTTATTGTGAGCGTAGAGCTCTTTTACCTGATGGGTCATGCTTATTAGCTATGAAGTCTGAAGAAATTGAGAGAAGTAAGGAAAAGGAGGAAATATTTAGAGAGATGGAAAAAGAAGAAGTCGAGGATAAAGTTCTTAAGGATCTTGCAAAACGATATGGGCGCAGAAAGTTTGATTTTGAGATCTAGTACCTTTCCATCTCTTATAGAGATTGTGCTTTATATTCAGAACATCTAATACCTTGCCAATGACGAAATCTATTAAATTATCTATAGTCTGAGGATTATGATAAAATGCTGGAGCAGCAGGGAGAATTATAGCACCGGCTTCAGCAGCTCTTAATAAACTTCTAAGCTCTATGAGACCTATTGGTGTCTCTCTAATTACAAGTACTAAAGGCTTCTTAAGTCTAAGGAGATTTAGACTTGCTCTAGTAATTAGAGAGTTGCTAATACCATAAGCTATTGCAGAGACTGTTTTCATAGAGCAAGGAATTACAACTCCCATATCTATTATAAAGCTTGAACTTGCAAGAGGTGCATTTAGATCTTCTCCACTATAGACAGCGTGGGAATATGACTTGATAAAATCAAGTAGTTTATTGGAAGGTAGGCATTCAGCTTCACTAACAATCAATGCAGGTTTCGAGATTACGGTGTATATCTCTATATTATTAGAAGTTTTATGTAATACTTTAAGAAGTCTTAATGCATATACTATTCCACTAGCCCCTGTTATTCCAACAAATATTCTCAATGATGAGCACCTTAGAATTAGTTAGGTAGTAGAGACTTTAATCTCTGAGCCACTTACTAACTATAGATGATGAGGCTCGAAAGGGCAGAGAAGTGATGAACCCGCGCAGGACTGATAGTTGCTTTCCCAATTCCTAAACCTGGATCTATTCATTACTCATAAAGTTATTCCTCTCCTTCTAAACTCTCCATGTGCTAAGGAATAATTGAGTTTGTAGAAGTATCGTTTAAACGAACTGAAAAAGCTAAGGAGTTACCTTAAAGCAATAATAATCTAGTTAATGTCACAATAAATTCTTCATAGTCTGAAATAAGGAGCTACCGTTGGCGCCGGGGGGAGGATTCGAACCTCCGACCACGGGGTTAACAGCTTCGCGCGGAGTAAATACCTCCGTCCCGCGCTCTACCCGCTGAGCTACCCCGGCACCATTACACATTTATATTTACTATGGGTTATAAGCATTTATAGAATTTGACGTTTTAAATAATCTACAATTATTTTGGGTTGAAATACTTGATACTAGTATCTCTTGTTATTGATCATAGGGATTCATGGACTTTAGTACATGGAGTTGTAATAGGAGATTCTGGAAGTAGCTACACTATATTTATGGCTTTTAATAATGATCTTAAATTAATTAAATTCACATGTAGTTGTGAGTACTTCGTATTTAAAGCAAAACTATGTAAGCATATAAATTTTGTACTTAAGACATTCATAAATAATATGATCAGTGGTAAATACGCCTCCAGCACTCACATCCAGCGGACAAAATCCACAGTCCGTGCTGTCTAAGTACTAAGTAATTCAATTAGTTAAACTAACGCCTATCAACATGGATCATCATTAAATGTCATAGTATAAATTGATACATGGCATAAAGAATCAAAACACATTGAATGAAATGACCTTAAAACTCATTGGGAATGAAATCATTATAGCTTTAATTAATTTAAATGCTCATCAGGGACTTCAATTATTGATTCTATCATAATACAAACGATACCTCGTTGCTTGTTAGGTACGTCAGTGTCATAGCTATTTCTTTACTTAGACAAGCATTTTAATTGTACATCGCTATAAGCCTTAGATCTAGGATCTTTACTTAAAATAATCCAGTTATAGCAATCACATAAACTGTTAAGGAAGTACTTGGACTAGGTGTTTATTTAATGCTATTAAAGTACTTTTGGATACAATACGAAGCATGGAAGATCTCAATTCACTATACATATCTCTAAGACCTATTAGGTAAAATATATTAGTCATAACTCCTTTCTTCGTATATTTTAGAGCTTCCTCAACAATCATAAGCACTGCTCTTAAATCTATATCCATTGATGAAGTTCCATAAAGTACTAAGTCGATACTTTCTTTACCTAGTTCGATAGCTATTCTGAACCCAGAAATCATATAGCTCCAGTTATAGGAATTCTCTACCTCTCAATTTCAGCCTTTTTACTCATAAGTTTCTTAAATGCTAAGATAAGGATACATCCATATATCGGCGCTGTAATGGGATCAGTTTTTAATCGTAATTCATTTATTTGAATTCCTAACTTCTTCCGCGTAAGTCTAAACTTTATCTCCTTTAGTAATGAATCTTCAACATCTGTACTCATTATAATTACAGAGTCCGAAGATCTAGTGACTTTAGGAAGAGAATTGAGTTCCGTTATAATAAGTTGTTTATTTATGGATTCCAAATAGTAAAACAACTGTTCAGCTGGACTAGCCATTGAATACGAATAGGATATTACTACACGCTTTGAAACTTTTAATGATTTTTCAATCTCTAGAAGCTGATTAGTATAGAGATCAATAACTTCTGGTACAATTGAAGAAAAGTCAATTACTTCTTTTTGCAATCTCTTTATCCTGCTTACGCCACCACGTGCCTTTGCATAAGCATGTGTAGCTCTTACAACGATCATCGATGCTAATAACCAA